>JAERSX010000062.1 GCA_016845285.1 Deltaproteobacteria bacterium
GATCTCGCAGGTCTTCGCAGCATCGGTCACATCGTCGATGTAGACCCCGCGGACCCCGATGGCTCCGAGGAGGTGGCCAGCTCGGGCATGCTCGCCTTCGCGCACCCTGCCACGCACCTGCTGGCCCGAGCGAAGCTGGAGAGTCAGGCCTCCGCGCACCGAGCAGCGGCTGGCGCATGGGCCAGGGCCGACGTGGGCCCAGAACGAGTCCTCCGTCAGGCCTACCACGAGGTCTGCGCCGGCATGCCCCACGTCGACACCCTGGACGACGCCATCGCCCTGGAGACCGACCGGGGAGGCGCCGCTGAGGTGGACCGTTGGCTCCGCCTTCGGGATCTCCACCACGCCCAGGAAGACGACTTCGCCATCGCCTACGCCCGGCTCTTCAGCGCCCTGGAGCTGCGCCCGCGTCGCGTCATCCCCCAAGAGCTCGACGACCTCGCCGGCCTCGCCAAGCACCCGGTCGAGCGTGGCCTGGCGGCCTACCTCCAGATTGTCCATCAAGCGCGCAGGGGCGATCCCGATCACGCCGTCGTTCTGGGACAGAAGTGGGTCCGTTCCCTGTGGCGAGAGCGCCCCGGGGTCGCGGCCCGGATGCTTCGCGAGATGGGCCTGGCCTTCCTCTCGGTAGGCAACCTCGAGGGAGCCGTACACGCCTGCGAACAGGCCCTCGATCTGGCACGCCAGGCCGCAGGTTCCCGTCCTCCGCATGTCGATGGCAATCGGCGGCTCAGCCAGGCGGAGATGGGTGCCGGGACCACCCTGTCCGCAGCACTTCTCTACTCTGGGCGAACCGCGGAGAGCGTGGCGCTGTGCGCCCGCCTGGCGGACGGGTGCCGAGCCGCTGGCCAGGCGCGCGGCGAAGGAGCGCTGCGGGTGAACCAGGCCATCGGCCTGTACTTCCTCGGCCAGCGACCCCAGGCATCCGAAGCGCTGACCACTTGCCGGCGGCTCCAGCCGCGCCACAATGACCCTGTGGTCCTGGCACACGCCGCACTCATGGAAGGGCGCCTGGCCGTGGAGCGCGGTGAGCCCAGGGCGGCGGATGGCCACCTCGACGAGGCCCTGGCGGCAGGCCGCTCGGGAGGCCACCTCAGGGTGCTCGGTGAGGCCTGGGCCGTCGTCCTCGACGCCGCCGTCCACCGCATGAATCTAAGCGAAGCCGAGCGCGCGCTGTCGGTGTATGGGGTCGATGGGGTCACCTCCCCTCGAGACACCTGGCCCGCAGCTCTCGGACGGTGGCGCTGGATCGTGGGCGACCTCCCTGGCGCCCTGCGAGCCACTGAAGAGACCCGGCTTGGCTACGGCGGGGCCTGCATCCGTGCAGAGCGCGCCCGGCTCCTCCTGGTGGCCGGTCGCTTCTCGGAGGCCCGTGTCCTCGCCGCGGAGGTGAACAGGTCCGCCGAGAGCCATGGCTTCGCCGAGGTCGCCCTCTTCGCGCGCCTGGTCGAAGGCGCCGCCAGCGGCGAGTCCGACGACCTCTACCACCCGCATCTCCAGCGCACAAGAGACAGCCTCTGGGTCCACCTCTACCTCGGCGGTTTGCACCTCGACGCCATCCGGCGCCAGCTCCGTGGGGAAAACGTGCGGCCCGTCCTGCGCCGGCTCCAGCGGGGTTCCGCCGATCTAGGACACCGCCTCTACGAGGCCTTGGGACGTCCCTCCGCCTGGTAGCGCCCCCCCGGGGCCCACGGAGCGGATTATGGGGCGGGGCGGAGGTCCACCCCCGACCGTGGCCAGCCCAGCGACCAGCACCTTCGGCAAGTACCAGATCCTCGAGCGCATCGCCGTGGGGGGCATGGCCGAGATCTTCAAGGCGCGTCTCGACGGCATCGGTGGCTTCCACCGCACCTTCGCCATCAAGCGCATCCTCCCCCACCTGGGCACGCGCGGCGAGTTCGTCGACATGCTCATCGAGGAGGCGAAGGTCGCGGGGCTCCTCAGCCACGCCAACATCGTCCAGATCATGGACCTCGGGCAGGTCGACGGGACCTACTACATCGCCATGGAGTACGTGGCCGGCCCCGACCTGGGACGGGTGCTGGCCAAGTGCAACGAAAAGGGCATCTGTCTGCCGGTGCCCCACTCCGTGTTCATCTGCATCGAGATGCTGAAGGGGCTCGAGTACGCCCACAACCGTCAGGTGATGCGCGGCGGCCGAGCTGTGCCGCTCAACATCGTGCACCGTGACATCTCGCCCGCCAACCTCCTGGTCAGCTTCCAGGGCGAGGTCAAGATCACCGACTTCGGCATCGCCAAGGCCAGCGTGACCGCGCTGGAGACAGTGTCGGGCGTCATCAAGGGTCGCTTCGACTACGTGAGCCCAGAGCAGGCGGCCGGACGACGGGCCGACCAGCGCAGCGACCTCTTCATGACGGGCGTCGCGCTGTACCAGATGCTCACGGGCCAACACCCCTTCAAGCGAACCAGCGAGATCGACACCCTGGAGGCCATTCGGGACGCCGACCATGTGCCAGCGAGCGAGGTCAACCCGGACATCCCCTACCAGCTCGAGCTGATTCTCGAGCAGGCCCTGAAGGCCGACCCCGACGAGCGCTTTCAGAGCGCCACCGCCATGAAGGAGTCTCTCGACCGCTTCTTCCACGACGCAGGTTTCATCTTCTCTCACAGCACCCTGGCGGCATTCCTCAAGGGACTCTTTCCCGAGGAGGCTCGCCGAACGGGTCCCCGCCGAGACGCGCCTCCAACGGCAGACCCGGCGGCCGCGCCTGGGAGCGGCGAGGCACCCACCCGTCTCCTCGACGAATCGGATCGCCTAAACCCAGACGATCATCCCACCCACATCAAGAAGCCCAAGCTCGGGGGCGCCCTGGGCGGAGGCTTCCCGACTCAAGACACCACCCTGCGCAGCCAAGCGCTGCCCAGTCCCGAGTCGTTGTTGGGAAAGAGCAGCACCGAAGGTCTGCCAC
>JAERSX010000063.1 GCA_016845285.1 Deltaproteobacteria bacterium
GGCTTGGCTGGCGCGCTGCGCTGCGCACCCACGGGCGCGCCGGGGTCATGCTGTCGTCCTCTGCGCTGACCGCCCACCTGGTCCGACTCGAGCCCAGGCGATCCTTCCGACTTGTCTACGACCGCCTCGTGGCGGGGGCCGGCTGGATGCGGCTGCGGGTGGACCTCACGGGACCGAAGGGTTGGCAGGGCACCGAGCTGTTCGGTCTACGAGCAGATGACTCCGTGGCCACGACCCCCGGTCTTCACCACCTCCTGGCCCGGCACTGCCTCACCCCCTTGACCGCGCTCCATCCACAGATCGCCCAGGCCACGGGGGCGGTGCCGACACGGATCAGCCGCGGCTTCATCGGACCCTTCTGGTTCCCTGGGGGGCCCATGCCGCCCGAGCTGCCCGACTGGGCGCGGGGGGCGCTGGCCCTCCACCTGCACCTCACGGTGCTCGGCCGCGACGTTCATCACTCTCACCACGCTGACCCTTGGGTGCCCCCCGTTGTCGGCGAGGTCCTGCCCCCGGGCCACGGGCTGTACCGGGAGCGGCGCTTCGCCGTGAGTCCAGCGCGGGTCGACCACGCGGCAGCCTGGAGCCGCGCGCGTGGCAGTGACGTCGTGGTCGTGCCGTTGCGGCCGCTCGCTTAGCTCTTCCTCAGCTTGCCTGAGGCCAGGCGCTGTTCGAGGGCCTCCAGCTGACGCATCAAGTAGTGATCGTCGGTGCCGCTGGCCACCAGGCCCCGGGCTGCCTGGACGTGGGCGTCGAGGCCGGACAGGTCATCTGCCGACAGGGCGAAGTGGGCCGCGGCTACGTGCACCTGGGCGAGCGCCTCGACGGGAACGAGCTCGACGGCACCCTCCTGGGTGAGGTCGCGGCCGATGAGAGCGGCCTCCTCGAGGTAGCGGCGGGCACCTTCATGGTCGCCGGCGCCGTCCAGGTGACCCGCGGCACGACGGAGGGTGTCGAAGCGTTCCGGGCGTACGCCGCTGTGTCCTGGGAAGCGCTGCTCTGCCAGCTCGGCGGCGGCCACGGCTCTCTTGACCACGGTCACTGCACGGGCTCGAGCGCCGTCCTGCAGGTGCAGGCCGGCGAGGTCTTCGTAGAGCATGCGCAGGCCCGTGAGATCGCTGAGGGAAGGTGGCGAGAGCTCCGCTGAGCGGGCGAGCAGGGCTGCGCCTCGCGTGAGCGCCGCGACGGTTCCGGCACGATCTGAGGTCTGCCGTCTCAACCAGGCGAGGTCCCGCTCCAGGGCGGCCCCAAGGCGGAGCAGGCTGCGTGGGGCGTCCGCCTCGTCCAGGGAGGGGGCCGCAGCCGCGAGAGCATCCACCAGACAGGCCGCGCTGGCTCTGGGGTCGGAGTCTTGAAGGCGCGCCTCCAGACGCCCCAGCCGCGCCTTCAAGCGCTCCACCTCGAAGGGGGGGACTGCAGCGTGGTCCAGGGAGGCGATGGCCGAGCTGATGCGTGCCACCAGCACCGAGGTGCCGCCGACGTCGCCGAGCTGGTGCCGCATCATGGCCTGATCCTGCAGACGGCCCAGCAACCACAGCTGTCGCTTGGGATCCTGTGGGAGCAGTGCAGCGAAGGCCTCGGCCGCCGCGAGTGCCTCACCGAAGTCGACCGAAGCCTGGCCCGGCCGATGCCGTGCCAGCGCGAGCTCTCCGGCCTGCTGCCAGGCGTCGACCAGGAGATCCACCCAGATCACGACCCGCGGTGCTGAGGCAGCGCGCTCGCGTGCCCGGTCGCGTGCCTCGCGCAGCTCGGCAGCGGACGTCCCCAGGGCGCCCTCCCGAGCGTGGAGGCGCGCTCCGTTCATGAGCTGGACCACCAAGCGGCGCTCCATCTCCATGTCGTGGGGATCGGTGTCGACGATCTCTCGCCTGAGCGCGATGGTGGCCTCGGCCTGGCGGACGGCCTCACGCTGCCGCCCCTGCTGCTCCGCCACCCACCAGCGCCAGCGCTTCACCCGCGCGAGGAGTCCCCGGTAGGCGAGGCCCAGCCCGTCGGCCACCATCAGGCGAGACAGGATGTCGTCGGCTTCGACGAGGAAGGTGCTTCCCTTGGCCCACTGGCCCGACTTCACGGCGATGCTGCCGCGTCGGTACAGGGCTCGGGCGCGCTCGTAGGTGAGCCAGGGTGGAGGCGGATCTCGATCTGCCAGGATGTCGACGAGGGCGTGCTGGTCGGCTGCTACCCGTGCAGCTCGGGACAGTCGACGCTCGAAGTGGAGCATGCCGGCCGCCCGGTCGAGGGCCACCAGCAAGGCTCGCTCGTGGCCCTCGAGGGGTTGGCGCCGTAGCCGGGCGACGCGTTCCTCGGCGCGTTGGGCATCTCCGGTGAGGCGCAGCACGGGGAAGCTGGCGGTGCGGTCTTGGTTCTGTTGGCTCTCCTCGGGACGCTCGGGCTCGATGCCCGCTTCCAGCACCGCGGCCCGCATGCTGAAGAGGTCTGGTGCGAGCACACGGAGCTGGCGCACCAGGGGCTCGGGGCCTTCGAGGATGACGCCTCCCTCGAGCCCTGAGCGGTACGCCTCGCGTCGCTCGTTCATGGCCAACATGAGCTGGCCGGTGGCCTCTTCCTGGACGCCCTCCAGGTGGCTGGGTGCGTCGATGACAACCCAGTGGATCCCTGCGGTCGGGTCGTCCGCGAGGCTGGCGGCGAGAGCTGGAAAGGCCTCGGGGATGGGGCGATGCAGGTGAAAGGCGACCTCTTGCAGGTCACACCAGGTCTCGGTGCGTCTCCGCAAGGCGGCGCGGGGTCGTGGGTCGGGCCCCACGACGAGGCTGATCCAGAAGCCGGACCGTACCTCCAGGTCGAATTTCAGCCGATCCCAGGCCTCGGCTGCGGTGGGGTTCACGACAGCTCCGGGCAGAGCGGGTGGGTGCGCAGCGCGAGGTCGTGACCGGTGGACTCACCGGCCAAGCCCAGGATCAAGCCCTCTTCGAGGAGCTGCAGGGCGGATGCGCCGGGCAGGCCGTGTGCGTCGACGGCGAGGGGCTCACCCCGTTGGACACGGCCCAGCACCTCAACCCGAGCGGGGTCCAGACGGGCCCGTACCCCCGTGCGCGCTCGACGGAGCACCTGGGCGACGAGATCGTGGTCCTCGAGATCGCGTCCCCAGGCCAGCACTGCCTCGCGCACCAGCTGGAGCAGGCTGCCCAGGTGGCCTCCCGACGCCAGCACGAGGTCGCGCCATGCTGCGGTGTTCCCGATGAGCCGTTCGGTGTTGCCGAAGCGATGCACGAGCTCGATGAGGCCTGCCACTCGCGCCTGGTCTGGAGCTCCGGAGGGGTCCCACAGGGGAACGGCCGGCCACCAGTGAACCCGAGCACAGGGGAGGGTGAGATGGAGAGACTCGCGCATCCACCAGCTGCTGGGCGGAGCCACGAGCACCACGTGGGTGTCGGGCATGGCGAAGAC
>JAERSX010000064.1 GCA_016845285.1 Deltaproteobacteria bacterium
ACCCCGTCCCCGGTGCACTGGAGCGCCTCGACCACCGAGAACTGCGTGCCGGCCCCGTCATCGAAGGCTCGGTTGTTGCTCGCTTCGCCGGTCGCGCTGTCCCAGCCGGTGACCGTGCTGACCTCGTCGTAGACGTTGCCAGCCGACGACGTGGAGATGTAGACCAGCTCGTGGCCGCTCTCGAGGCTCAGCGGGAAGTAGGGGTGGCAGTAGGCGTCTTCGTCGACCTCATCGTCGCAGTCGTTGTCATCGCCATCGACGACCGTCTCGTCTCCATCCGGCGAGAGATCGGCGTCGTCGTCGTCGCAGTCGTCGCCACCACAGTCCTCGGCATCGTAGCCATCGCCGTCGCAGTCGCAGTCCGAGGTGTCGTCGTTGCAGTCGTTGTCGACGTCGTCGTAGCAGACCTCGTCGACCCCCGGGTTGATGTCGGCGTTGGTGTCGTCGCAGTCGTCACCGCCCACACCCACGGCATCGTAGCTGTCGCTGTCAGCGTCGCTGTCGTTGTCATCGCAGTTCTGATCGACTCCGTCGTACCAGACCTCGGTTGCGCTGGGGCTGATGTCGGGGTCGTAGTCGTCGCAGTCGTCACCACCGTAGGCCTCGCAGCCATGGCCGTCACCGTCGCCGTCCAGGAGGTCTTCGCCGTCGCAGTCCTGGTCGATCCCGTCGCAGGCGGTCTCTTCGGCACCCGGGTAGCTGTTGGCGTCGTTGTCACGACAGTCCTCATCGCTGGTGTAGCCGTCACCGTCACGGTCCTCACCGGTGCTCTCGCCGGTGTCGTCGGTCTCGCCGGTGTCATCGTTCTTGTCCCACCAATTGGGGCCCTTGTCCTGGCCCGTGCAAGCCGTGGCCAGCAGGCCAATGGCACCCAGCGTCGCGACGCCGAAGTTCCCGCGCATGTGTCCTCCAAGCCCGCAGGTGTATCCCGCATCTCCACCGACCCGCAGCCCGGACGCTCGATCTGCCCCCGTGCGATAAGACGGGCGCGATCTGGAGTTCCCCATGGCCGAGCCCGCCGTCAGCGCCGAGACCGAGTCCGAGCGCCTCTACACACCACCGCCTGGGGAGCGACAGTTCACGGTGCGTGCGGTCCTCGCGGGCTGCCTCCTCGGTGGCCTGGTGTCGGCCATGAACATCTACTTCGGTCTACAGACCGGCTGGTCCATCGGCGGCTCGCTCATCGCGGCCATCCTGGGCTACTCGCTGTTCGCCGCCATCCGGCCCAAGGACTCGTACGGCGTCCTCGAGACGAACATCACCCAGACCGCGGGCTCTGCGGCTGGCTCCATGACCTCTGCCGCCGGCCTGCTGGCCTGCATTCCCGCACTGGGCATGCTGGGCCACGACTTCACCTGGTGGGAGCTCGGGCTCTGGGCCCTGGCCATCGCCTACCTGGGCGTCTTCTTTGCCGTGCCTCTCCGTCGTCAGATGGTGTTGGTCGACAAGCTACGCTTCCCCACCGGCACCGCCACCGCCGAGACCATCATGGCGATGCAGGCCTCGGGCAAGGAGACCCTGGAGAAGAGCCGCAGCCTGCTGTTCTTCGGCATCATCGCGGCCATCTTCACCCTGGGCACCTACTTCGTCCCGCCCCTGAACATGCCCCCCATCGGCGAGTGGGGAGAGGCCGTGAACATCGGCATCTTCGCCGTGATGGGGGCCTGGGGCTTCAAGCTTCTGCTGAGCCCGCTCATGACCGGTGCAGGCTTCCTCATCGGGCCTCGGGTGGCCACCTCGCTGTTCCTGGGTGCCGTGGCATCCTGGGGCATCCTGGGGCCCTGGGTGCAGAGCCAGGGCTGGGTCGACGGCGCCATCATGAGCTACGCCGACGGCGTTCGTGGCTGGCTGCTGTGGCCGGGCGTGGCCATCATGGTCGCCGACGCCTTCACCACCCTGGCCATGTCCTGGCGCACCATCCTCAACACCTTCACGGCTCGCGGCGACAGCGACGTCATCGAAGACCCCGCCGTCGCCATCCCCAACCTCTGGTGGATGGGTGGTCTGGGCGTGGCCACCACCGCCACGGTCATCGTGGGCTTCGTGATCTTCGACATCCCCATCCATCTCACGATCATCGCGGTGGCGCTCAGCAGCGTGCTGGCCATGATCGCCGTGCGGTCGACGGGCGAGACCGACATCAACCCCATCGGCGGCATGGGCAAGGTCACGCAGCTGGTCTACGGCGGCATCGCCCCGGGCATGGTCACCACCAACCTGCTCGCAGCCGGCATCACCGGCGCCGGCGCAAGCCAGGCCGGCGACATGATGCAGGACCTCAAGACGGGTCACCTGCTGGGCGCCAAGCCCCGGGCGCAGTTCAAGGCCCAGCTCGTCGGCATCCTCGCCGGCGTCTTCTTCTGCGTGCCCATCTACATGCTCTTCGACAGCGCCTACGAGATCGGCGGCGAGAAGCTGCCGGCGCCGGCAGCTCATGCCTGGAAGGCCATGGCCGAGCTGCTGAGCCAGGGCCTGGACGCACTGCCCCAGAACGCTGAAGGTGCCGTGGCCATCGCCTTTGCCTTCGGTGTGGCCATGCCGCTCCTCCGCAAGGTGAAGGCCATCAGCCGCTTCGTTCCCAGCGGCCTGGCCTTCGGCATCGCCTTCATCGTGCCGGCCTACTACGCCGTGGCCATGTTCATCGGCGCGCTCATCCTCATGGCCTGGCGCAAGGTGGACTTCGCCCGCGCCGGCCGCCTCGAGTTCTCCGTGGCCAGCGGCCTCATCGCTGGCGAGGGGCTCATGGGCATCGTCAACGCCGTGCTCACGGTCCTCGAGGTTCCACCGCTGGTCGGCGGCGGCCACTGAGGGTGTGCCGGCTACGGGTTCTCGTCGAGCCCGCCAGCGGCCCGCTTCGCTGAGGCCGCCATCACCTCGGCCTCGCTCGACAGGGCGCCTTCGGCCTTGGCCACCACCGTGGCAACCATGCAGTCGCCGGTCACATTGGTGGTGGTCCGGCACATGTCGAGGATGCGGTCCACGCCGAAGATGATGGCGATGCCGCCCTTCATGACGTCATCGGGCATGCCCACGGCCTGCAACACGATGACCAGCATGATGAGGCCCACGCCGGGCACCCCCGCGGTACCGACGCTGGCCAGGGTGGCCGTCAGCACGATGGTCAGCTGGGCACCCATGCCGAGATCGATGCCGTAGAGCTGGGCGATGAAGAGCGCCGCGACGCCCTGGTACAGGGCGGTGCCGTCCATGTTGATGGTGGCACCGAGGGGCACGACGAAGCTCGTGACCTCCTCGCTGGCGCCCAGACGGTCCTCCACGCACTCCATGGTGACCGGCAGGGTGGCCGAGCTGGACGAGCTCGAGAACGCCAGCAGCTGGGCTGGTGCGATGGCCTTGAAGAACCGGAGCGGCCCCACACCGCTGAAGATCTTCAGCACGAGCGGGTAGACCAGGAAGGTCATCACCATCAGCCCACCGATGACGGTCAAGCTGTAGACGGCCAGGGCCCCCAGCACGTCGAGGCCCATCTTGGCCATGACCCGGCTGATGAGGCAGAAGACCGCCACGGGTGCGGTGAGCATGACGAGGTGGACCAGCTTGATGATGGCGTCGGTCAAGCCATCGGCGGCGCGGATGACGGGCTCGGCCTTCTGACGAGGCACCAGGGTGAGCGCAGCACCGATGGCGAGGGCCAGGAACACCACCTGGAGCATCTTGCCCTCGGCCAGGGCCTTGAAGGGATTCTTGGGCACGATGTCGAGGAGCGTCTTCCACGTGTCCGGCGCAGTCGCCTTCTCCATCTTGGCGGCGGCGGTG
>JAERSX010000065.1 GCA_016845285.1 Deltaproteobacteria bacterium
TGCCACGTAGCCATCGCCGTCGTTGTCGGTCTCCTCGTCCGGCGCACCCGAGGTGCTGTAGTCGCTGTCTGCGCAGTCGTTGAACCGTCCGTCGCAGAGCTCGTCGGCAGAGGGGTACAGCGCGGCGTCGCCGTCGTCACAGTCGTCGCCACCCGCGATGCTGGCGCTGGCGTCGTAGCCATCGGCATCGACCGTGCACTCCACGTAGGTGTCACCGTCGTCGTCGGCCTCGTCGGTGGGCACACTGCCGTCGCAGTCGTTGTCCAGGCCGTCACAGAGCTCGTCCGCCGAGGGGTAGACCGAGTCGTCTTCGTCGTCACAGTCTTCGAATTCCGGCAGGCTCGCGCCATCCCAGCCACCGGAGTCCTCTTCGCAAGAGACGGCCCCATCCCCATCGAGGTCGGACTCCTCGTCGGGCATGCTGCCATCGCAGTCGTTGTCCTGCCCGTCGCAGACCTCGTTGGCAGCGGGATTGACGGTTGCGTCGGCATCGTCACAGTCAGACGCATCCGCGACGGCCCAGGCTCCGGTGGCCTCGCAGTAGCACTCGCTGTCTGTCTGGTGGCCATAGCCATCGCCGTCGGTGTCACCGTGAAACTCGGTGCAGTCCGCTGCGTCCTCGTCGTTGGTGTCGCCATCGCAGTCGTCGTCGTGGGCGGTGCCGCACTCCTCGTTGACCGAGGGGTTGATGGACGCATCGACATCGTTGCAGTCATCGCCACCATAGGTGTCGGCCTCGTGGCCGTCCTGGTCGGCGTCGAAGTCGTCCTCGGAGCCATCACCGTCGCCGTCGACGCCCAGGCAGTCCTGGTCTGTTCCGTCGTAGTAGGTCTCGCCAGCGCCCGGCTGGATGTTGATCGGGTCCACACCGCCGGGGTTGGCCCCCTCATGTGTGCAGACGAGGGCGTACTCGGCACAGCTGCCGTCGCCACAGCTCAGCTCACAGTCACCGCAGTCCTCGCCAAGAGCACCGTCCCCGTCCTCCGCGAAGAGCGTGGCCACCCCGTCGCCGTCCCAGTCGAAGTCGTCGTCAGCGCCAGAGCCGTCGGCATCGGTTCCCAAGCAGTCCTGATCGATGCCGTCGTAGTAGCGCTCATCCGCCGCTGGGTTGATGGCGTCGCTGCCGAGATCGTCAAAGCCGTTGAGCCCGGCCCTCGCGTTCCCGCTGTCGTCGCAGTCCCCCTCCCACCCCTCGGGGATCTCCAGCGGAGCGCCCAGGGCGTCCGGGTTGTCGGCGACCTGCGTGGCGTAGTCCGCGGCCCAGTAGCCGTCACCGTCGACGTCACCGTCGTGGTCAGACAGATCGCAGTTGTCGTCGATGCCGTTGTAGTAGGTCTCCGGCTCGTCGGTCGGAGAGCGGTTGGGGTCGGTGTCATCACAGTCGATGGACACGCAGAAGTCGGTGTCCTCGCCCGTGGCCGTGCCCGGGGACCCGTCTCCATCGGCGTCGCAGTCATCGGTGTCGCAGTCGTCATCGGTGCCGTCGTACCAGACCTCCGTGGCCCCCGGGTGGACCGCGGCGGCGGCGGCCTCCGAGGGGTTGGCCTCGGCCAGACACGCGGGCCCGTCGTCGCAATCGATGCAGTCCTGGCCGATGGTGCCTGTGCGGTCAGCGTAGGCGGAGGTCTCGTACCCATCGCCGTCTGCATCGAAGTCATCGAGAGACCCATCGCCATCGCCGTCGTCGCCGGCACAGTCGGCATCGATGCCGTCGTAGGGCAGGTCCGTCGCCGCCCCGGGGTTGACGGTCTCCGCTTCAGGCAACGGCTCCCCGGCCACCGCATAGGCACCATCCACCTCGTAGAGTCCGTGAAGAGGCTCCATGCCCGTGGGCCGCTCCCTCGGGTCGTCCCAACAGTCACCACCAGGCAACGCACCGGAGCTGGCCAGTCCCGTGGTGGACAGGCCGACGAAGGAGGTGGGCACGTACCCATCGGCATCGACGTCGTAGTCGTCACGTCCGTCACAGTCCTGGTCCACGCCGTCGTACCAGCGCTCCGAAGCCTCCGGGTGGATGTCGGCCCCGCTCAGCGTCAACCCCGGTGGTCCCTCCGGGAGATCCCAGCAGTCGCCCTCGGCCACGGTGAAACCATCCCCGTCGAGATCGAGCACCGCCCCCTCGATGCGGGTGCACCCCATCCCGAGGACCAGGATCCAGAGTCTCCACCTCATGGGCGTATTCCCTGCATCACGACCCCTGCGCTCAGCGTCCAGGTGCCGGCCGAGTACAAGGCGCTGGAGAGCTCAGGCGCCAGACCCAGGTTGGCGAACAAGGGCAGCACAGGACCGCTGAGGTCCACGGCCAGGCCCACACGTCGAACCTGGAGCTGGACGGGCAACACCTGACCTGTCTCCGCAACGGTGACGAGATCGCGCTCGCGAGTCCACAGGACCGTGGGCCCCGCCAGGGCTCCCACCTTGCGTCCGCGCCAGCCGGCCTTGGTGCTGATGGCCAAGCCACGGGTGCCCGTCTCCACGGTGAGATCGGGGCTGGAGCTCGAGCGCATGGGGCTGGTG
>JAERSX010000066.1 GCA_016845285.1 Deltaproteobacteria bacterium
GCATCGACGCCCTCGAGGGGCGTTCCTTCACGGCAGAGGTCGACCTCGCCGGTCGCAAGAAGGCGGTCCATACCCTCGACGTGCGCGCCTCCGACGCCGTCGCCATCGCCCTGGGTCACGGCCTGCCCATCTGGCTGGCGACGGTCGTGATGGAGGAGGCCGGTGTCGACCCCACCCAGCTCCCACCGAGTCCGGCGCCCGGGGCGGACGTCCCGAGGCTCTGAGCCGCCGCATCTAGGCCTCGGAGCGACCCCGCACGGCGCGCTCCGCCACCAGCTGTCCGGGTGCAGCCTCGCTCGAGAGGAAGCGGATCAGCGTGCTGGCGTCTGGCGTGGGGCCCACCCCGGCGATGAGGTCGAGGCGGCCGTCGCGATCGAGATCGCCGGCCCACTGCACATTCGGTGCGTGGCCGAGCTCGAAGTGCTCCACCCAGGTGAGCTCCTGGGTGCGGATCGGGCGGCCGTCTTCCAAGGCCACCAGCTGGAGGCTGTAGTCGTCATAGACAGGCAAGGCCGGGTCGGCTCCGTCGGGGCTGACGCTGCCGTAGGCGATGAGGAGGTCGGCATCTCCGGCGCCGCGGTCGAGGCCGATGCGCTCGCCGGGAAGCAGCAGGCTGCCGTCACCGAGGGCGGTCTCGACAGGCCCGGGCTGGAGCTCGGCGGATCGTTGCAGCAGGAAGATGGGCGTGGCATCGCGGAGAGGTGCACCCAAGCGGAAGCCGTCGCCTTGCCGGTAGAGACCGATCCAGGGGCCTGCCTCGACACCTGCACTGCCGCGCTCGGCCTCCTCGCTCACCCTGGAGGACATGGTGTCGGCGACGGTCGGGGGGCCGGCGAGAGCGGGCGCGAGGGCGGCGAGGGTGAGGATGCTGACCATGAGGGCCTCCAGTGCCCCCCTTCAAAGCAAGGCCTGTGCCAGGCCAGGGCGGGGTCAGCTCGGCGCTCCGCCACAGTTCGATTGCAGCTCCGCAACCGAGAGTAGATCTGTCGCGCTCAGGCTGCGTGGGTGGTGGAGCTCAGGCTGTTCCAGCCGAGGCAGCGGTTGCGTCCCTGGTCTTTCGCACCGTACAGCGCCTGGTCGGCACGCTTCACCACCTGCGACCAGGGCATGGAGTCGGCGCCGTCGAAGCTGCTGAAGCCGATGCTCACGGTGACCGAGGTCTGGGTGCCGTTGGCCAGGGTGATCTGGGTCTCGGCGACGGCTCGCCGCAGGCGCTCCGCCAGTCCGGCGAGGGCGTCGGGGCGGGCATCGAGGCTGATGATGACGAGCTCCTCACCGCCGTAGCGGTACACGGAGTCGGTCGCCCGCAGGCTGTCTCTTAGAGCCTCGGCCACAGCACAGAGGGCCCGGTCGCCGGCGGGGTGGCCGTGGGTGTCGTTGAAGCGCTTGAAGTGATCGACGTCGGCGATGAGCAGGCCGTAGGGCGTACCGCCTTGCTGGGCCGCCTCATGGGTCGCGTCCATCATCTCCTGGAAGTGGCGCCGGTTGTGGGTGCCGGTCAGGGCGTCGGTCTTGCTCGCCTCGCGTAGGCGACGGTTCAGCCGGGAGATCTGGTTGTTCTTGAGCGCCAGCTCCCGGGCCAGATCTGCGTTCCGTCTCGCTGCGCGTTGCTCGCTCTCGAGGCGAGCTGTCCGGCGGGCGGCCTCGATGGCTCGCGCGTGCAGATCGGCCTTGGCGATGGCGGCGGCGGCCAGGGACGAGAGGCAGCGAAGGAGCTGTCCGGTGCGCCAGACCTGGCCTCGGCGAGACTCCTGGCTGTCCACGTAGATGGCACCGATGAGCTGATCGTGGTGGATCAGCGGTGAGCAGAGCACGCTCTTCAGCTCGAGGCTGTGCACGCTCTCGAGGGCGCGGAGGTCGCCGCGCTCTTTGAGGTCGACGGCCATGACCTCGCGCCGCTGGCTCATGGCCTGATTCACGATGGAGCGAGAGGGCTGGCCCGAGGCTCCGGCGCTGCGGGCCACGACCTCGGCGCTCTCGCCCATGAGGACGAACGCGCGATCGCCGCCCACCAGCTCGGCAGCCCCCTCGGCGATGCGGCCGAGCAAGGTGGAGAGCTCTGGCTCGGCGCAGAGTGCGGCGGCCAGCTCGACCAGGCTGGTCAGCTCACGCTCCTGATGGCTCAGGCCTCGCTGTTGCTCCAAGAGCAGGCGCAGGCGGCAGGCGTGTGAGCGCAGGGGCTCGCTGTCCACCTCGTCGGCGAAGAGCTCGAGCTCGGCCACCGTGCGGGAGGCCTCTTCATGGCGACCCTGGACCAGCTGGGCCTCGGCAAGCCACCGGCGAACCTCGGCCAGCGCCCGTGCGCGACCACTGTTGCGCAGGGCGGTCATGGCCCGTGTGGCCAAGGTGTCGATCTCTTCGGGCTCACAGCCCTTGCGAGCTCGGCACAGGCTCAGCAGAGCGACCGCATGGGCCTCAGCGACGGGCAGCCCGTGGAACACGGCCTCGTCGATGGCGGTGTGCACATGAGTCTCGGCATCGTCGGTCTGTACTTCGACCTCGAGCGCGGCCCGACGACAACACGTCGCGGCTGCCTCGACGCCGAGCTGGTGTGAGCTTGCGAGGACCGCAGCGCGGTCCAGGTGGATGCGGGCCTCGGGGAATTCGGCCCTCGAGAGGGCCAGCTCACCGAGGCGGCGGGCCGCCCTGCACTCGAGCACAGCGAGTCGGTGGTGGGAGCCGAGGTGAAAGGCGCGCGAGGCCTGTGTCTCGGCCATTGAGGCCTGTCCGCTCTCCTGGTAGCCCTCGCTGAGCAGGAGAAGCGTGGCGCCCAGCGTCCGGACCTCACCGAGGCTCTCCTGAAGGACTGTGGCCTGTTCCCAGCTCGCCAGTGCGCCGGGTCGGTCGCCGGTCTGCTGCTGCACCTGCGCAAGCTGGCAGAGCAGCTGAGCGCGGGCCCGGCGGGGCAGGTGGCGCTGCCCTTGGCGGGCACGTCGAAGGGCGGCCAGGGCGTCCCGCTGTCGGCCGCTCTCCCAGTAGAAGGCACCCAGGGTGGCGGTGAGCGCGACGCCTTCGGGCTGGCCATACAGGTGTTGGGCGGGGATCTCGGCCAGGACCTGGATGGCGTGGTGGAGCTGCCCGCTGGCCCGCAGTGCGCGCGCCCACAGGTGCCGGGCCCGGAGCCAGACCTCTCGGGTCTCTTCGCGCGCTGGCTGACGGGCGATGGAGGCGGCGTAGGCCCGAGCGGTCTCCACATGGCCCAGCGCCAGCCAGACCTCAGCCTCGAGGAGCTGGCCGAGGGTGTCCTCGGTGTCTTCGTCACGCGCCATGCGGGCGCCGGCGAGGAAGGACTGTGCCTCGGAAGCGGCAGCCCCGTCATGTAGACAGCGGCTCGCAAGCTCGAGGAGTGTGGGGCCGACGGCGGTCGGCGGCGGGCCGAGGTCGAGGAGCTGGCGGGCCACCACCCGTGCTGCTGCGATGCGGTCGGCGGCGACGAGAGCCTGCAACCGGGCCACAGCCATGGCTTCGTGAGGGACGGCGAGCCAGAGACGCTCTGCGAGGGTCACCGCGGCATGGGGATCGAGCATGCAGAGTGCGCGTACACCCTCAGGGCCAAGCGCTCTGGCCACCGCGTCCTGGCCGGCGCTCAGCGCATGGTGGGCCTTGATCCAGGGAGAGCATGTCGGGTCTGACTGGAGTATCCGCAGGGCGCGTGCGTGGCGGCTGGTCCGATCGGTGCATCCCAGCAGGAGATGGCCGGCCACACGCGCCGAGACGCAGCGTGCCGTGCCGTGTTCCACCACCACGAGTCCCTTGTCGACGAGCTCGTGCACACCGAGCTCGGTGAGGAGCGGGGAGATGCGGGCGAGGCGGGCGAGGTGGTGGGTGCTCATGCCGTCGAGGCTGAGCGCGACCCAGCGTCCGATCTCGGCTGCATCCGGAGACGGCGTGGGCATCGCGTCGGCGGTGGACACGGCGACCTCGAGGACATCGTCGAGGTCATCGATGGACAGTGTCCAGTTGCCGTTCACCCTGCGGAGCACGCCGGCGTTCACCGCGCTCACGAAGTAGTGCACCATGCCCTCGGGGCTTCCCCCAGCGTACTGGATCGCTGCCTTGGCGAGGGTGTCCAGGCCGGCCGTACCGTCGAAGAGCTGGGCGGCCAAGGCCCGTGTCTGGGCCTCGTCCAGTGGGCTGAGGCACACGTCGCGCTCAACCCATGGGGGGGTTCGCAGGCTCGTCACCGCGACGCGAGCGCCCCGCTCCCTCACCCAGACACGCAGCAGCCCGACGGTGGTGCCGTCGAGGGCGTCGGCGTCGTCGATGAGGATGATGGGATCGGGGCCCAGGTGGGGTCCGAGGGCGGTGTCCCAGGCATGAACCGGGTCGTCCGGGTCGGGGGCGGACGGCGTCTCGCCGAGGTTCTGCTGGAGCTGAACCAGCACGGGAGGGCTTCCAGGACTGCCGGCCAGAAGATGCACTGCGCGGCCGGTGGCCTTGAGCTCGACCGCGATGCGGTCCAAGGCCCGGGTCCGACCACTTCCGGGCGCGCCCATGATGGCCAGGCAGCTTCCGTGCTGCAGCCAGTCGTCGACTGCGGCTTCGAGCTCCGGACGGGGGACCCAGGCGATGCCCGCTCGCCTGCGGATGTGGCGTGGGCCGACCTCGGGACGCAGGTAGCCAGCCTCCTCGAGCACCTGGACCATGGCCTCGGCCGTCGGCCGAAGCTGTGGAGCTGGACTCAGGCACCGGACGAGCCAGCCTGTCAGGACTCCGTCTCCGGGAGGAGGGGGGGGAGCCTGGCGACACCGGTCCGCGATGCGTCCGCCCTCGTCCTGCGAGGGGTAGGGCCGCGTGCCACTCAAGAGTTCCCAGATCAGCAAGGCGGCAGCGTAGACGTCTCCTGCTGGTGAGGCCGGGGCGCCGTCGACACGCTCGGGGGCCGCGAAAGCCGGTGTTCCACCGAGGGCGCGTCCTGCCATGCCGAAGTCGACGATCACGGGTCGTTCGGGTCGTTCGTGGTCGACCACGATGTTGGCTGGCTTGAGGTCACCGTGCACGATGCCGGCCCGGTGAACCGTGGCCAGCCCGTCGAGGAGGGCGGTGGCGAAGTGCCAGACGTCCTCTTCGGGCCACGCCGTCGGCTGCGTCGGGAGGGGGCTGCCCGGCGCGAGCGCCATGGCCACATAGGGCCTTGGGTGTGCGTTTGCGTCCAGCACCCGGACCACGCAGGGGTGTGCCACGCGCCAGAGTGCGCGGAGCTCGTCGCCCGGTGCGTCGGCCAAGAGCTTGAGGGCCGCTACCCGACCATCGTCGCTCAGAGCCCGCCAGGTATGGCCCTGGCCGCCGACGCCGAGCGAGGCACATAGCCTCCACCGACCCACCCGCTGCGAAGCGAGTGCCTGAGGCTCGGATCTGTTCGTCGAAGACACGGCGACCCCTGGAACCGATAGCGTCATCGGGCAGGCTGAACAGATCTGAAGGCGTCTGTTGCGCTCGTGTGGGAGAACAGCGCGCTACCCTCCACCGATGAGGTCCAGGCCCGCTCTCGTCGCCTCGGTGGGCGCGTTCGTCGCCGGCTCTGTGCTGTGTGCCGTCCTGTTGTGGCCGCTTCCCATCGACCTGGGTGCCTCGCACCTGGTGAGTCCCTTCGCGGACAGTCACGCTTGGGTGCTCGATCAGCTCGGTCTGGGCGAGGTGTTCGGGCGAAGCTGTGCCGCTGGATTCCCCGAGGAACGGGAGGTGCGCCTCATCGGCTGGGTGCCCCTGCTCCTGGGGCAGCCGTTGGCCTGGATCCTCGGATCCCTCGGTGCGACCAACCTCATGTTGTGGCTGTCCTTGCCCGTCTCGGCCGCGGCCACCGCCTGGCTGCTGGCACGTTGGACCGCTGCGGATCGGATCACCTGCGCACTCCTCGGGGTGGCCTTCGCCTGCTGTCCCACCTTGCTGGCCACCCTCGCGGGGGGCGAGCTCCCCAAGCTGCAGGCGTGGATCTTCCCCCTCGGGCTCCTCGCCCTCGACGCGGCCCGAACCACCTGGCGGGGTCGGCTGGCCCTGGCGGCTCTCGGCCTCGGCGCTGCCTTCACCAGCCCCTACTACGCCCTCGCGCTTCCCCTCTGCGCCGGCGTGGTAGCCCTGGTGCACCTCCGCTCGCGGCCGGGTGTCCGCGGACTGGCGGAATCAGCAGGCCTGCTCGCCATCCTCGCCCTGGCGATGGCCCCGGCCGGTCCCTACTACGCGGCCGATCGGGCGGGTGGCGGCGATGCCATCTTTCAGCCCGCCCGGCGCGCGCCGATGTCGGTTGGAGCGCTTCCTCATCCCGCACCGGTGGCCAGCGTCGACGCGCTCCTGGGCGTGGCGCCTCGCGCTCCGGGCAGCCTGTACGGGCCGCAGCACGTGTCCGCTCTGGGCACGGCCCTGGTGGGGCTGGGCCTGTTGGGGTTGGTGGTCGGGCGAGGCCGGGGCCGCTGGAGCGGAGGGGCGCTGATGGTGGGTGGCACCGTCCTGGCCCTCGGACCGGCGCTCGCGTGGAACGGTGCATGGCTCGGGCTGGGGGATCGTCTGCTTCTGCTGCCGGTCACCATCCTGGAGATGCTGGGCTACCCCACCTCGCGCGGCGGCCTCTACTACCGCTACGCCGTGGTCGCCGTGCTCGGCCTCTGCCTACTCGGCGCCCGCGCCCTGGCCGGCCGGCGCTGGGCCCCGGTGGCCGCCGCGCTGCTGCTGGGGGCGCATCTGGCTCAGGGGCTCTGGCTCACCGGTCGTACGGTCTCACCCCAGGACGGCAGCAGCTCCTGGACCTGGCCACGCCCCGTCGAAGAGGTTGCCGATCTTGAACTGCTGGCCACGCTGGCGGGCGACGACGGTGCCGTCTACGAGCTGCCGATCCAGGGACCCACCGACGGCCATCTCGGCCAGGGGGCCCTGCTGCGCGCCATCTTCCACGGCCGGCCCACCACCGGACTGCCCCGGGACCGCATGCGTGGTCCCGACCCCGCCCGCAATGCGCTGGAAGCAGCCCTGGAGGTTGGCGAGGCCGCTCCGCTGACGAAGCGCGGCTTCCGCTACCTGCTGCTGCTGGCCGATCTGGACTGGTACAGCGATCCCGACAGCGCCGCGCTCACGGAGGTCTTCGGGCCGCCTGTGCACGAGGGGGCGCTGCTCGTCTGGGACCTCGGCCCCACCGACCAGAGCTGTCTGGGCGGGCGGAGCGGCGCCCGCGAGTCTGGTTCGCCGGGTCGGCCTGCTCAGTAGCGGGTGATGAACTTCCGCATCCAGTCCACCTCTCCGCGCACGCCGCTGAGGTAGATGTCCTGGACCATTCGCGTGAGCTCGCCGGGCTTGCCGGTCCCTACCCGGCGGCGATCGACCTCGCGGATCGGGGTGATCTCGGCCGCGGTGCCGGTCATGAAGATCTCGTCGGCCACGTAGAGGGCGTCGCGTCCGAAGGCCATCTCCTTCACCGGGTAGCCCTCGTGCTCCAGGATCTGGATGGCAGTGCGGCGGGTGATGCCGGCGAGGATGTTGATGACCGGTGGGGTCTTCACCACGCCGTCGCGGATCACGAAGAGGTTCTCACCGGTTCCCTCAGCGACCCAGCCCATCTGGTCGAGCATGATCGCTTCGTCGTAGCCGTTGTCGTTGGCCTCGTAGCGGGCGAGGATCGAGTTCACGTAGTGGCCGATGATCTTGGCCCGCTGCAGGTTCGCGTTGACGTGGTGGCGGGTGTAGGAGCTCGTGGCTGCGCGGATGCCTTCCTGGAGCCCGGACTCGCCCAGGTAGGCGCCCCACTCCCAGGTCGCCACGGCGACGTGGACGGGGTTGTTGCGCGCGCCCAGGCCCATGGCGCCCATGCCGAGGAAGACGATGGGGCGGATGTAGCCCTCGTTGAAGTCGTTCTGCTTGAGCGTCTCGAGGCAGGCCTCGCGGATCTGCTCAGCGGTGTAGGGCAGGTCGATGCGGCACATCTTGGCGGAGTCGACAAGCCGCCGCACGTGCTCGTCGAGCTTGAAGACGCCCCCACGACCGTCGGTCTGCTTGTAGGCGCGGATCCCCTCGAACACTCCCAGGCCGTAGTGCAGCGTGTGGGACAGGAGGTGCACCTGGGCTTGGTCGAAGGGGATGAACTCCCCGTCCATCCAGATGACACGGCTCTCGATACCCATCCTGCCTCCGCTGCCAGACAACTGCGGTGGAGTAACGCGCTCGTTCTTGTCGACCTCGCCTTGGCTCACTCAGTGAGCTGACGGGTGTGGCCGGTGGTCCCACGCATCCCGATGGGAACGCTCAGCCGCAGCGGCAGGCCCCCTGCTGGGGATCGCCCACCTCGCAGGCATCGCAGGCGGTCTCGCTCAAGGTGCCCCATCCGCCGGCGGGCGCTCGGCAGGTGTCGCCGGTGTCGAGGGACTCGCACGCGTAGTAGTAGGTACAGGTTCCCTTGTCGCCGCACTCGATGGAGTCGCCGCAGTCTTCGAAGCTGTCGCAGGCACGAGGTGCGTTGGGGTCGAAGGCGTCTCCGCTGTCATCGTCCTTGTCGCCACAGGCGGTCAAGCTGACAATCAGTGCCGAGATGGGGAGGAGTCGGAACATGCGAGGCCTCGGTGTTGGAGCCGGAGTGTACCGGTGCCTGGTGTTCGCGCTGCTGGTGGGCTGTGCGGCCATGCGGAAGGGACCCCCACGGGTGGCCTCGCCGGCGGACTTCGCCTTGGCCTCACCCGATCCCGAAGATCCGGACTGCAGCGCCTTCGGCTCGGCAGCCCTGGAGCGCCGGATCGACCTGCGCACTCGCTCCCGGCTCCGCGATGGAAATGCGGCGGAGCTGCTGGTCGACGGCCGTGCCTCCTGGGCGCGTCGTGAAGCCAACCTCGCGACGGCCGCGCTCATCGTGCTGAAGACCTTCATCTTCACCGACGACGAGGCCGGTCGGGAGGTCGCGGAGACGCTGAAGGCACGCGCGGCAGGTGGCGCCATGGTCATCGTGCAGTACGACCTGAAGGGAAGCATCGGGAGCGTGAGGGAGGCCTTTTCCCTCTACGACGCCACGAACAGCCGGTCGTTTCTGCGGCACACCCGGCTCATGGACGAGCTCGCCGAGCACGGGGTGCACGTGGTGGCCACCAACGTGCCACGACACGGGCGCGCGCTGGCGGGCTGGGT
>JAERSX010000067.1 GCA_016845285.1 Deltaproteobacteria bacterium
GAAGACGGAGCGAGCCGGCGAGCAGCCGCCGGAAGGCGGGGGTCCGTGGGAGGAGTCGTCGAGCTCATTCGCACACGCACCAAGGCGTCGACGTGTGCCAGACGACGAGAGGCTTCGGCATCGGCCATCCGTGACCGGGCGAGCTCCGGCTCTCCACCCTCGAGGGCCACCCAGCTTCGAAGCAGCGCGCGGACCGAGCTGTCCCAGGTCCATGCACGGAGGAGGTCTTCGGCCTCCACCAGGCGGTCGAGATCGATCAAGGCCTGGGTCGATCCGCGAAGGCAACGCACGTCAGCTGGTCGAGCCTCGAGGCATCCGGAAAAGTCCTCGAGGGAGTCGATGACACGGTTGTCCTCCAAGGCAGCGCTGCCGAGGGCATACAAGATCTCGGGGTTCCCCCCATCGACGTTGCGTGCGAGGCGGTATGCATCGAGCGCGGCGCTGGCCTGGTCCTGCTCCTCGAGCGCCTGCGCTTGAAGGATGTGCAAGCGTGCCTGGTGGCGGGGCGCCAGGGCCCGCCCAGACTTGTCCTGACCCAGCTCCTGAACCCTGGCCAAGCGGCCATCCTCGTCGAGCCCATCCCAGCCCTGCTCCAACGCCGCCAGCCAGACGAGGGGGTGCTGTGGCGCCTCCTCTTCGAGGGCCTGTCCCATGGCCGCCGCACCCTTGGCATCGCCGCTGGCCTGGAGAATCTCCGGTCCGAGGAGACGGTGGCGCACACCTGTCCCCTCCCCGGGCTGCCAGGCCTCCACAGCGCGTTCCAGGTCGCCTTCGGCCAGCGCCAACTGTGCAGTCAGGTAGCGAGCAGACTCCTGCGTCGGGTCGACCTGCTCTTGCCAGAATCGCGCGCCGTTGAGGTCACCAGATGCCAGGGCGAAGGTGCCGCTCGCCAGGGCCAGGCTGGAGCGACGGGCCCCGTCACTGCCCGCCTGATCGATCAGCTCACGTGCCCGCTTCCTCCGCTTGGGGTCGCCGGTGTACTCGCTCCACAGCACGGTCTCCACGAGCGCGAACTCGGCCATCACAGTGCCCGTGGCGTCGCCGCGGTCGACGCGCTGACCGAGCTCTGCCTCGAGGTCCAGGAGGCCTCGGTAGTCTCCCGCCGCGAGGGCTGGGCGAACTCGCTCCACCTCAAGGTCCGACATCACACTCTTGAAGGCCTGAAGCAGGAACAGCCCAGCCATGGCGGCCACCACCGCCAGCACCGCGGCGGCCGTGAACAGCAAGGTCCACCGCCGATCTCGTCCCTCGTCGAAGTCCAGCTCATCACCGGACTCGGCCTGCCCCTCCAGAGGTGTGGGCGGAGCAGGAGGCTCGGGAGCCACGACCGGCACGGGCACCTTCTCGATCACCTCGATGGGTCCGCGGCGAACCTTCGGCACCTCAGGCGCTTCGAGGGGCTCCTCTCGTCGGGTCATCACCACGAGATCCTCGTCCTCTTCTTCGAGGAAGCTCTCGTCGGAGTCACCGTTTTCGCCGTTCCGGACAATGTCCGTCATGCCCATGCTCTTCTGGTAGGCACGAAGATCGAGGGTCTCACGGAGCCGATCGGGCGTGTCCTTGCGCGTGTGGATGGGACCGTCCACCTTTCCGAGCCGCTGGCCCCCTCCCCTGGGGATGACCTGCATGATCCGCGTGTCGTCACGCGCCTCGGGGATGGCGGGCCCCGCGTCCGTCGCCTCTTCTGGAGGAGCGTCCGCGAGTTCCTGTTCCGAGGCCATGTGCGAGGTGACGGTGACCTCCTCCTCTTCGCCGGGCCGGAGCCGCCCGTCGGTGGAGGGGTCGCGACGGAACAAGGTGGGAAAGGCCCCCCCACCGGGCCGTGCGTCCAAGGGCAGCTTGTGCAGCTCTGCGGTGGGCGGGTCGGCTTGGTTGAGATCGTCGAGGCGGATGCTCTCGGTACGAGCGGCCTGCTCCCACTCAGCCGCGCTGCCCGGTGGACAGAGGTCGGCCACGAGATCTGTCAGCGACAGCCGAGAGTTGTTGAACTCTCCTCGGAGTGCCCAGAGAAGCTGCTCGACCCGCGCCTCCTCCACGCCCCCTCGCCGAAGGCGCTCGAGCAGGGCGCGGCCTCGAATCACGGAGCCCGTCGCCAGGTATCGCTCAGCGAGGGCCAGGACCTCGGAGGGACTCCCGGTGCGCTCGACCTCTCGCGCGTTGGGCGGCGGCTGTAGCGGAGGCGATGCAGCACGGGTCACGAGACCTTCGGGGACCTCCTCCTCAGAATCCAAGGCACGGATTCGATCGAGGGTCTTGCGCGCGCGAGCAGGCCAACCACGCTCGATGAACATCTCCGCCATCAACGCCAGCGCAACGGCATCCTTCGGGTCCGACTCCGTGAGCTCCCGGAGCCGCACCCAGGCTCGGTCCATGAGGCGGAGCTGCAGGAGGGCTCGTGCCTCCACCAAGCGGGCCGAACGAGGTGCGCCCGACGCCTCATCCCATCGCTGGACGAGGCGCACAACCCCCACGGGGTCCAGCCGATCCTCCAGGTGCTGCAGGACCCGATTGAGCGTGCTGTCGTCAGGGTCCCGGGAGGCGGGCAAGTGGCTCGCGATGGGATCCTTCCCAGGGTCGGTCTAGCTAAGGAGTATAGCAGAGGGACGCCGCCACGTACTCAGCGGCCGCAACAGGTGACAGGACGACGAAGGCGCCACACCCTAGCGGGTGGGGCGCCTCCAAGAATCGGGGGAAGATCAGGCTTCGAGCTGCTCGAAAGCCTGCCGCAGCATCGGCGCCACCTCGAACATATCGCCCACGATCCCGTAGGTGGCATGCTGGAAGATGGGCGCATCGGGGTCGGTATTGACCGCCACGATGATGCGCGAGGTACGCATACCCGCGAGGTGCTGGATGGCACCGGAGATGCCGCAGGCGATGTAGAGGCTGGGGTTCACGACCTTGCCGGTCTGCCCGACCTGATGGCTGTGGGGCGCGTACCCGGCATCCACGCAAGCCCGACTCGCGCCCGGCGTGGCGCCAATGGAGGCGGCCAGCGGCCGAATCAAGGAGTCGTACTGCTCCTTGCTCTTGACCGAGCGGCCTCCCGAGACGATGCGTTCCGCCTCGGTCAGATCAGCCACGCTGGTGGCCGCCTGCTCGGTGTCCACGACCCTTGCGGCGAGATCACCGTCCTGCAGAGCAACGCTCACAGCCTGCTCGGTGGCCGCAGCGCCGCCCCCCGCACCGACCGGGAAGGAGTTCGGCCGCACCGTGATGATCGCGAGGCCGGATGCCACGTGAGCATCAGCAAAGGCCTTGCCTGCGTACATGGGCCGCCGAGCCACGACCTTGCCACCTTCGGCTCTGAGGTCGGTGGCCTCAGTGACCATCCCGGCGCCCAGACGTGCCGCCAACCGCGGCAGGAAGTCCTTGGCGCGCGAGCTGGCGGGGGCCAGGACGACGGCAGGATCGGCAGCCGCCACGATGGCCTGCAGCGCCCGAGCCCAAGCTCCAGTGCTGTAGGAAGCGAAGTCGGCACCCGAAGCGGACAGAGCAGTGGCGGCGCCGTGAGCGCCGAGCTCCGCACCACCGGCGCGGCCGATCACGGCAGCGGTGACATCGCCACCGATGGCAGCGGCCAGCTCAGAGGCCTTGCCGAGCAACTCGAAGCCGGTCTTCTTGAAGCCGCGGTCGTCGTGCTCACAGAGAACGAGAATTCCTGTACCCATTTTGGTTTCTCCCAGTCCTTCAGAGGACCTTGGCTTCTTGACGGAGGAGGCGGACGAGCTCGGAGACACGCTGTGCGTTGTCTCCGTCGAGGACACGGCCAGGAGGACGTGCTGGTGGTTCGGACCAGTTGCTGTAGGCGACCTTGGCGCTGCCGCCCTCAGCATTGACCACAGCGATCTTCTTGCGCTTCGCCTTCATGATCCCGCGCAGCGAGGCGTAGCGGGGCTCGTTGAGGCCCTTGTCGCAGCTGACGACCGCTGGGAGGGTGGTGGCCACAACGTCTCGCGAGCCTCCACCGGCGTTCCGCCAACCCTTGACCGCCGAGCCGTCGACTTCCAGCTGGTCGACCTCGGTGATCTGACCCCAACCCAGGACCTCGGCCATCATGGCGGGGACCTGTGAGTCATCGCTGTCGATGGCCTGCTTTCCGGCAAGCACCAGATCGACGCCCTCACCCTTCACCGCACCCGCCAGAGCGGACGCGATGTTCAGAGCGTCCACCTCGCCGACCTCCACACGCACGGCACGATCAGCACCTCGAGCCAGGCCCTCGCGAACCTTGGCTTCGGCACCCTTCTCGCCCACCGTGAAGATGATGACTTCAGACGCTTGCTTGGCGTCCTTCATCAGAAGGGCCGCCTCGAGGGCGAACTCATCGTAGGGGTTGATCTCCCACTTGACGTCCGAGGTGTCGACTCCCGACTCCGAACTCGCGATCTTGATTCGCGTATCCGTTGCCGGAACTCGCTTCAGACAGACTCCGACTTTCACGGCTTCCTCCCGACTTTACTGGTATTTGAACGATTCGCCATTCCACCGACGAAGACTTCAACGACCTGGCTCGCGGCCCGGTCGAGGTTGAAACGTTCGCGCTTCCTCGCGAGCACCCACTGGATGGAGAGCTCATCGAGGGCACCGAAGATGGCCCACTTCACGAGAAAAGGATCGAGGTCCGCTCTCAGCGCCCCTGTCTCCTGCCCCTCGCGGACGATCTCCTCGATGACCTGCAGGTACTGCCACAGCTTCTCGGGCCGGTACTCTCGCAGGAAGCGATGAGACTGCCGCAGCTCCACCTGGAAGACCTGAGCAAGAGCCGGGTGATCTCGGAGGAGCTGGAAGTGTGTGGCTGCGAATGCCTGGAGACGCTCGAAGGGATCCTCGATGCCGTCGAGGCGCGCGTGCAGCACGGCGAGGATCTCCTCCATCTTCTCCTCGAAGATGCAGAGGAGGACGTCTTCCTTGTTGCGGAAGTACAGGTAGATCGTGCCGTCGGCAACCTCGGCCTTGCGGGCGATGTCGCTGATGCGCGCACCGCGAAAGCCCTTCTCCGCAAACACCTCGATGGACGCATCGATGATGCGAGTTCGTTTGTGCTGCTTGCTGCTGCTCTGCGACTCTACCGAGGCCATCGGGTCCCACTGAATGAGGATTCAGCCCTTACCGTGGCACGCCCGGAGCGGTCAAGGCGATGAACCATGCTCGGCGGCGGCCTCGGCCAGTGCAGGGACCCAAGGCGGCCCGTCATAGCCCTCTTTCACGCGCAGTAGCGACAGCAATTCAGCAGCGCGCGACACGGCTCCAGCCTCGAAAGCCGCTCTGGCCCACCAAGCGATCGCCTCGGCATCATGGGGCTCTCCGGCATGAGCCTCCATCCACGCCAGGGCCTCGTCGGCCCGACCAAGCTCCACGAGGGCCCGTGTGCGAAGCCGCAGATCGTGGGGGTGAGGATGACCATTGGTGACGGCCCGGCCGAAGCTCTCCTCAGCTGAGGTGAGCTCCCCTTCCGCCGCTTCAGCCAGCCCTCGGAAGTGCCAGGCATAGGATGACTCAGGCAGCGAGGCGGTGGCAGCCTCGAACAACGCCCGATCGGTCCACCACCGTGGCCCGGTGAGCATGTGGACGATCACACCAACGAAGGCCGCCCCGATCAGGACGGGCCGTGTCGAGAGGCGAGCCGGCACCACCGCGGCCAGCCACCAGGCCAGGCCCACCAAGGCGGGGTAGCCGTAGCGCTCGGCGGCCAGGTAGCCATCCAGCGTCGGGGGCAAGGCCAGAACCGGCGCGGCGAGACACAGAACGGCACCAGCGGCCGCAAGGCGGCTTCGACGTGCACCCCAGGCAAGGACGAGAGCCACACACAGGCCCACCGCCACGGAGATCGTCGGCACCACATGGAGATCTCGCACCGCGGTCAGCGGCCACGGCAGGGCCAGTGAGCCCACGGGCCACGCGATCGCCGCAGGCACCAGTGCGACCTTGCCCGACATCGACCAACCCCCGCCGACCCCCATGGCGCTCCGGAGTCCGAGGACGGTGCCTCCGGCCACCGCTGCACCGACAAGCGTTCGGGCCCCGCCCCACCCAGCCAACCAGGCTGCTGGCAGGAACAACAAGCCCGTCTCCTTGCACAGTCCAGCGGCGAGGCCCAACAGGGAGGCGACCACGAGAGAACGTGGTGCCATGAGACATGCCCACAGGCCGAGGTGAACGGCCAACGCATCCGGCAAGGCCGAAGACCAGCCGAGCACCTCACTTGCCAGCGGGTGGACGGCGAAGACAACGGCCGCCAACATCCCTGCCGGCCTGGGCGCCAGCAGGCGGCCGAGCAGCACGCTCGATCCCGCGTGCAGGCTCGCCGCCAGCAGGTGGAGCGCCACGGGCCCCAGCCGCGATGCCAGAGCCATGACGGTGAGCGCCAACGGGCGGTAGTAGCCGGCCCCGACCTCGCCACCGCCTACAGGCGCACGCCACAGGGTCATCAGACCCGAGAGATCGAGGGAAGCGAGCCGACCCCCGATGAGGGTGTGGTCGTCCCAGACGGGGCCCCCAGGGAGGTAGACCGCCGCCGCCAGCAAGGACAGGCTCGCCAGGATGAAGCCCTGTGGGAGCCGGTTCTGCGTCACAGCACTCAGTTGTCGCGAGCCTTCAGCCACCGCTGCACCTGACCAGCGATGTCGTTGTCGGGGACCGTCTCCCAGTCCTTCAGGAAGCGAGCGTTGCCCGAGTTCGTCAGGGGGTGATTGACGAGCTGACGAAGCACCTTGAAGGGGAAGGTGGACACGTCCGCACCCGCGAGGGCGACCTGGGTGAGGTGCATCGGATGCCGGATGCTCGCGGCGAGCACCTCGGTGCCCAGCTCAGGGTAGTTGTCGTAGATCTGGACGATCTGCTCGATGAGGTGAACACCATCGGTGGAGATGTCGTCCAGCCGTCCGAGGAAAGGCGAGATGTAGGCAGCGCCAGCCTTCGCAGCGATGAGCGCCTGCATGGGCTGGAAGCAGAGGGTCACATTGACGTCGATGCCCTCGTCCGACAGGGCGCGGGTGGCCTTGAGGCCTTCGACGGTCAGAGGCACCTTGACCACCACGTGGTCACTGACCTTGGCCAGCAGGCGTCCTTCCTTGATCATGCCCTGCGCGTCTTGGGAGACGGTCTCTGCGGAGACAGGCCCCTCAACGATCTCGCAGATCTGGTGAACTCGTTCGACGAAATCGCCGCCCTCCCGGGCAACCAGGCTCGGGTTGGTGGTGACGCCGTCGATGACGCCCCAGCTGTAGGCCTCGCGGATCTCGTCGATGTTGGCGGTGTCCAGGAAGAACTTCATCGGCAGGCGCTCCATCTCATTCGGGCGCCGCAGCGACCCTGGCGGGGAAGGGTGTCTACTCCTCCCTCACCCCTGGGGCAAGAACACGAGGCACCAAGGCCTGGAGGCACAGCCGTGTGCGCACAAGTCCACGGGGATCGGGGGGCGGCAGCTCGACCAACGGAGGCCCACCCTGCGTCAGCACCAAGTCCTGTGCGACCTCGCAGGCAGGCTCCCAGGCGAAGTCACGGCTGCGCAAGCCAGGGTGCGGTAGGCACAGCCGCACATCGTCGAACAGCACCCCTTCCATGACCAGCAGATCGATGTCCACGACGCGATCCGACCAGCGAGCCGTGGGACGGCGGCCCACACGACGCTCGATCTCCTGGATGCGGTCCAGGAGGTGATGAGGAGAGAGGCCGGTCCTCAACCGCACCGCCGCGTTCAGAAAGTAGCCGCGTGCCCGACCAAGTGGTGGTGTGCGGTAGGTCCATGACGCCGCCTCAATCTTGAGATCTCTCTCGAGGATCAGGAGCCGCAGGGCTCGCAGAAGATGACGCTCCCGTGGGGCCAGGCTGCTCCCCAAGCCGAGCAACACCCGCGGCCAGGTGCCCGGCGCCCCCTCCCCTACCGCCGTCATGGCGCCGAGTGCTTGGGTCTGGTCAGCATGTGTCGGGAGTCGTGGAGGGCTTGCTCCGCGGCTTGTTGCTCGGCCACGTTGCTCTTGATCGTGCGATCGGCGCCGACAATCCAGTGTCCGCCGAGGGGGTCCGGCGGCAAGCCCTCCACCACGACCTCCGTCCCGACCGGCACCGCCTCCCCGGGAGCCAGAGCCTCCGTGAGCTGCTCGGAGTACTCCTCGTGGAGCAGCCGTGACAGCTTGTCCTCCAGGAATTGTCGAGCTTTTTCGTCCTCTTCCTGCTCGAGCTGGCGGCGCACGAGCTCGATCCCCGCCCGCCGGCCCAAGTCCTTGTCGACGATGCCCACTGCCGCCGCTCGGTACCACTTTGGCGCCCCGGGCAGCTCTGCTGCCTCTGAGAGGTAGCGGGAAGCCAGCTCAGGGTCATCGTGATGGAGCCACGCGTTGATCGCCAACGCGAAGGGGAAGAAAGGATCCTCCGAGAGCTCGCTGGTCTCACGGGCCTGCGCGAAGATCTGGTCGCTCGCCTCGATGTCGCCGACGATGCGCAGCATGCTGCCGCCGTAGAAATAGGCGGTTCGCCATGATGGATCGAGCGCCACCACCGTACGTGTCATCTGACGAATCCAAAAGGCATCCGAGCGCGAAGGCGACTCGTACATCGACGCGAACCGGAGCACCACGCGGACCCACAACAGGTCGGCAGCCAGCACGGTCTGGCCGAAGGTCGCGACCCGCACGGTGCTGGGTCGTGGCATGGATCGCAGCTCCCATGCCTCGTCGGTCGACCGGCGCGCCTCGTCGCCCTGCGACTGGGCGGTATGAGCCACGACGGCGCCGAAGATCGCGGCAACTGCTGCCATGAGATGCGTTCGCATGACGTGATCCTACGGCCCCTGCATCATGGAAGTCGAGTCCCGCTCGGCCAGGAGTTGCGCCGCCTGAGCCTCGATATCAAAACGTCCCCCCCACTCCTGAGTGAGAGCCTCGGCGCGTGCCGCGTCGTGGTCGACGAGGGCCAGGGCCAGGTCGACGACAGCGCCCCGCCCCCTGTCGTCTTCGGGGGCTCCGGCTCGCAGCGCTCGGGCGCCTTGCCAGTCACCAGCCCGGGCGAGCGCGAGGGCCCAGACACCCAGGAACGAGCCGGCCTCGAGACTCTTGCCACACCCCCGCTGGTCGGCCCAGCGCCCGAGCTGCCCGGCAAGCACCACCCGCTCGAGAGACAGGGCGGTGCCGACCACAGGTGTACAGGCCGACCAATCGGGGATGGGCGCATCCAAGGCAGCCTGGAAGCCAGCTAGCGCCTGAACGTTGCGTCCTTCGAGCCTGTCGATGTGGGCCAGCCCCGCCAGGGCACCCGGGGACCCGAGCTGCTCGGCGGCAGCGCTCCACAAGGTGCGGTCGCTCTGCCAGTCTGGCAAGCGCAGGTTGATGGTCACGACCCAGGCCAGCAAGACCGGCGCCGCCAGCCACAAGGGCCGGTCCTTCCACAACGCCCCCACCACCAGCGCCACTCCCACGAGAGGTAGGTAG
>JAERSX010000068.1 GCA_016845285.1 Deltaproteobacteria bacterium
GACCCTCGTCCGCTCACCCGCCGATGCCCCAGCCGAACACCAAGGCATCATCGGCATCGCGCCACTCGAGCGGGGTGAGCTCCAGGGGCGTGAACACCGACGGTGCCCCCGGGGTGGTCGCCCGGAAGGGCCAGGGCAAGGGATCGGACGGCGCGAGGCGCAGGCTGCCCGCGAAGACCTCGCTTCCTGGCGCCATCGACCGCGCGCGATCGCGCATGCCCGCATCGTCGCCCAGGGCACCGAGCCCCTCCAGGATGGCCTGCGTGCGCGCACTCAGTCGCGCTGCCGACCGCCCCTGGCGACCGCCCTGCTTGCCCGCCTCCGCGAGCGGAGCGAGGAGGGCCCGCACGCGCGTGAGGGTGAGGACATGGGCCGCGCGCACGTCTCCATCCTCCCGCTCGAGGCGCTGCACCAGCTGGTCGAGGAAGCGCATGGTCTCGCTCGGTCCGTCCCGCAGTCCGTCGCGGATGCCGGTGGCGAAGAGCCCGACATCGCCGGTCGCCAGCGGCCGCAGCAGGGACAGGCGACGCTCCAGCGCGCCCCGCCCGAGCTGGTTCCGTAGACCGCGCTCGAAGGACGCCGCGTCGGCGAGGAAGGCCGCGCGCCACATCAGATCTTCGAGCAGGACGGCATAGTCACGGCGGGGGACCAGGACCTGCAGGGTGACCAGCAGATCGTCCGAGAGCTCGAACTGGCCCGCCACATAGGAGAGCCAGCGCCGGCTCAGCCCGGCCACGGTCTCGGAGTCGCGGGACTCGGGCGCGTGCTGGAGCGCATAGGCCATCGCCCGCAGCGCCTCGGGAAGCTCTCCTCGCTCGAGGTGGCTCACGCCACGATGCAGGGCGATGACACCGCGCTCTCGAAAGCCCGAGTCTCGGTCGAGGGCCAGCAGTCCCTGGCCGCGGTCTCCCGACCAGATCGGTGCCCGGGATGACGGCTCCTGGGCGGAGCCCACCCGCCCCAACCACTTCTCGACCTCCGTCCCGTCTCCCGCCAGGATGAGGGCGTCGACGATTCCCAGCGCCACGCCATCGAGGGCCTCCTGGTCGCCTGTGAAGGCCAGGGCATGGTCGAACAGAAAGAGTCGGCGTTCCGGGCTGAGGGACATCCACTCCGTGGTCGACCACTGCACGCTCTGCCGCACGATGCGGGCCGACTCCGAGTCGAGCTCCAGGGTGGTCTTGGGGGCCTCTTCCCCGATGGCGGCGACCGAGCCCCTCCCCAGCCCCAGCTGTCGTGCCTCCAGCGCGGCCTCTCGGGCCTCACGTCGGGCCTCTCGCTCTCCCAGAGACGCGAGCTGAAGGTGTAGATCGAAGCGACGGGCCTCGATGGCCGCGAGCCCCCGCACCCGATCGTCGGCCAGGGTGCTGCGTGCCTGATCCAGGAGGTGCAGCATGAGGCGTGCCACCACCTGGCGGTCGGAGAAGTCGGCGGTGACCAGCTCTCCGGCGTCGAGCAAGGCGAGTCGCGGCCGCAGACACGACCCGCGGTACAGCTGGACGGCCTCCAGCTCGCCGGCACTGAGCACATCGTTGATGGCGACGATGCGCTGCTGGCGCCCCACCCCGAACGCATCGAAGGGCCGCGGTCGCTTCTGTTTCTGTCGGCGCCCCATGTTGCGGACCACCCAGTTGTGGAGCGCCAGGGGCCAGAGCCCCACCCCCTCGTCGTCGCGGGCATGGCCGTCCTGGCAGATCCCGAGGTCTCCGAGGGCCGCCCAGGTGATGGAGTGGAAGTCGGCATCGTGGGCAGACACGTGGCCCGTCTGGTCTTCGAGGGCGTTGCGCAGCAACCACAGCTGTACGGCCTCGCGGGATCGCCCCTCGCGAAGCGCCATGCGTGCGTTGTAGTAGACGAGGGTGTGATCGGTGGGCGCCGCTCCCTGTGCCAGGGCCACCATCAGTGCCAACCCGATCACAGGGCGACCCCGATGGAGAGGGACAGATCGGCCCAGAACAACAGCTCGGTCTCCGAGGCCACCGCCATGAGCGGCACCGCCATCATGAGGCGCGGCGAGACGAACAGACCCTGCCGAAAGTAGAGATCGTTGCCGAAGCCCACCATCACGCCGTAGCGCCCACCATCCACCTGCATGGCCCGCAGGCGGCTCCCGTCGAGGTTCTCGAGCTCGGCCTCGGTCATGCCGGGCGAGAGCAGGGCACCGGCGATGGCGGAGGCCTTCATGCCCGCGAAGCCCTGCGGATACAACAGATAGCGCAGGCCCGCGTAGACGTTGAAGACCATCTCCACGGCGGGCACGTAGCGGGGTGCCGTCGTCACCAGACCCTCGGCCACGGGCAAGGCCACCGTGAAGTCCAGCTCCAGGCGCTGGGCGCGTCCGGGCTGGCGATAGGGCGTCAGGCTCAGCAACCGACTGCTCGGCGTGTCCCAGACCCACACATGGCTCAGGCCCAGCTCGTAGATGAGCCGTTCGTTGGGAAGGCGGACCATCCCTCCGGCCCGCAAGCTGTTGAAGTTGTTGAGCTCGAAGTAGTGGTTGCCCATGACGGCCAGGTGCACATCGGTGCGCCGCCAGTTGAAGGCCACGGGCCGCGAGGTGGTGCCGATGGAGCGCTCGGCCAACACACCGAAGGGCGTGCGGTAGGGCGACAGCGTGTCATCGAGCGGGGGGTCTTCGGGCGCCTCGTCGGTGTCCTCACCCTCGCCCTCACCGTCGGCAGACGTCGTCGCCTCCTCATCCGAGGGAGCCTCCTGGGCCGCGGCAGATCCCACCGCGAGCACCATCCACACAGCCAGGCCAAGCTCAGGGATCACTGGGGAATCCCGAGTCACCCGGCTCCGGGTAGTCCGGCAGGTAGCAGGTCTGCCGGTACGTGTCCTTGAAGGTGTCCAACACGTGGTACACGCCAGCGGAGTCGAAGGTTGGGTGGTCGCAGAAGCGCCGACACTGGGTCAGCGCATCGCCGAGGGGAAAGGACTCCTGGGTCCACAGGACCGACCCCAGGTAGGACTCGCCTTCCTGGGCCACGCCGAAGGGAATGGACAGTCCGAAGGCACTGACCGACGCCGCTGTGTAGACCTCGTACTCCATGTGCAGCAGGAAGGGGAAGTCCCAGAGCAACCCCAGCTCGTAGGTCGTCTCGCCGAAGGCCGCGTGCCAGTCACCGAGGTACTCGATGGGGAGCACCCCCAGGGCGGCTGCATCGCAGAACTCCTGGGAGACCGAGCCGCTCGCACACTCCTGGATGAGCAGCGTCAGGAACTCCTCACTCCGCATGACCTCCGACTGGAAGACCACCAGCTGGTAGGTGTCGGGCGTGCAGTAGGAGAAGGCATCCGCCGGGGTGGTGCTGATGAGCTCGTCGTTGAGGAAGGTGGCCATGCCGTACTCGCCGAAGTCGACGTGATCGGCGGTGGTCGCGAACTCCGGCGTCCGGAAGCTGAGCTCGGTCACCTCACCGGCCTGGTTCTTCGAGTACGTGTCGATGAAGTCGAGGTACAGCTCACGCGAGGGCAGGATGGGCAGCGAGCCGAAGGTGAAGGGACCCAGCTCCAGGTCGGGATTCTCGGGCAGGATCGCACACGCTGCGGAGGAGGCGTCGAGCACCTGACCGGTGTCGAACAGATCGTAGATGGAGGCCGGGCACCACAGGGTGGTGGGTGAGAGCTCGTTGTCGGAGATGGCGTAGGTGTCGCTGTCGAAGACGAAGGCACCGGCGAGACGCGGCGAGGTCCGGTGGCGCTCGTCGGGGAGGATCTCGGACAGCGCCGCCTCCACGGCCTCGGCCACCCCCTCTTCGTCCTGGTGGAGCCCCACGACCAGCACCATGTCCGCCCCGTTGGCGCGCTCGGCCTCCACCGCGTCGGTCAGCTCCACCACCAGCTGGTTGACGAAGGATCCGTCCTTCCAGTCGTCGATGCAGGTGCGGGACAGGCTGCCGACCTGGAGCCGCTGGCGCTGCATCGACTCGTGATCTTCCGAGATGGTGTCGTTGCACGGCGCCAGGAAGAACGGAACGGGCGTGGCGTCACGCACCGGGCTCCTGAGCTCTGGGAACGCCGCACGCACCTCGGGGTTCTTGCGGGCCACCACGGCGACCTCGAACTCACCCGTCGCATCCCACACCGTGCCGTTCGCACACACGGCCGAGTAGGACGAGGCGTCGATGGGCAGGTCGTCGTCGTTGAAGACGGCCCGCTCGTCGGTCTCGACAGCGGGCAGGCCAGCATCCACGAAGCCATCCGGGCAGACCGCTCCGTAGGCATAGGGATTGCCGGTGGAGGCCAGCTCGGCCGAGCCGTAGCGCTGCTCGGAGATGCGGAGGTCACGTCGCAGACCCAGCTCGGTGGCCTGCTCGTTGCGGCTGGTGGGGAACTTGTGCCGCCCACGCCACTGCACGCGCTGGTTCGACTCGTCGAAGACCCCGTAGAGCACGAAGCTTCGGTGGGAGTGGGCCGGACCGGTGTCCACCACATTGAAGACCGTCTCTGCGGGCAGGGCGAGCTCACCGTCCCGGTGGTAGAGGAGGCGGATCCCCACCTCACGGGGCTCCTTGGCTACCTGCACACTCGTGCTGCCGCACAGCGAGAAGACGCCGCAGTCGACCGGCTCGTGGGTGTGGACCTCCGTGAGCTCGGAGATGGGGGTCCAGTCCACCCGCTCGTCATCGGTGGCGTAGGTGATCTCGATGATGCTCGGATCGCCGATGCCCTGCTCGGCGGTCACCTCGTAGAAGACGAACATCGTCTCCTCGCCCGCGAACCACGCCGCGTCCGCCAGCACGAAGCCCGCGTTCACGTCGTGAATGGGCACCTTGGAGCACGAGCCGAGCAGCAGCCCTGAGGCCGCGAGACAGGCGCCCAGCCGGCGGCTCAGTCCCACCCAGACTCCTGGGCAGAGACCACGTCCACGAAGGACAGGCCCGATCGGGCGAGCTGCCGCTGGAAGCCACCCGCCAGCTCCTGACGACCCCGCTCCGCCAGCCCGACCTGCTGAGCGCGCGACGGAAAGACCGAGGCCCCCTGCACCGAGAGCTGCAGCGAGGCCGGCACCCCGGAGAGGATCCGGACCCGCGTGCCGGCATCCACCAGGGACAGCCAGGCGGCGACCCGCTCCACATCCACCGCCAGCAGCAGGTCGGCACAGGCCTCTGCGCTCAGCGAGAAGAGCATGTCGGCCACGAAGATGCGGCGGGTCCAGGCCGGGAGGTTGCCCTGGAAGCGCTCGATGGCCTGGCCGAAGAGGGCCGCCCGCTGCGGAGCCGTGAGTCGGGCCAGGAGCACCGAGAGCGCCCCAGCGGCGTCGAAGGTGGTCCCGCGATCCGACACCTTGCCGAGCTCACCCACGTCGGGCATGGCCCCGTCGCCCCGAGCGGAGCGGAGCACCTGGAACAGAAAGGCCATCTCCCGCGGATCCATTCGGTTGGACCGCAACAGCTCGGCGCTCAGGCCGCCGATCTGCCGCGCCGTCAGCAGCCGCACCATCTCGTGCTGCTCCACTGCGGGCGCCAGGGCGAACACCAAGGCACTCACCCGAGCCGGCAGGCCGCCCATGAGCTGGACGAGCCCCGAGGCCCCGAAGTCTTCACCCAGGCTGCGCACCAGGTCGGCGTCGCTCTGGGCGCGCAGGGTGGCCGACAGGGAGTGCCGGTTCAGCGCCTCGAAGAACTCGTCATCAGGCGGCAGGGAGTCGGCATCGACACGCTCGAGGTAGTCGGCCAGCGCGAGCTTCTCGGCCGCCAGCTCCCCACCCTTGGGGAAGGCCCCGGGCAGGTGTTCGGGGAAGCGAAGCACCGCCTTGGCGAGCAGGGGCAGGTCGCCCGAGCGCAGGAGCTCACGGG
>JAERSX010000069.1 GCA_016845285.1 Deltaproteobacteria bacterium
ATCCCCGACGAGCTCAATCTGCTCACCGAAGCCGTCTCCCCCAACAACCTCGCCGTCTGGCGTGCTCTCCCCCGCGAGGCCCAACGGGTTCTCGTGGGCCTGGTGACCGCTCGAGCACGCCACATCCAGGACGAACGTGGAGGCTCGGAGCTGGAGGGCAAGCTTCGTGATCAGCTAGAAGCGCTGTTCGGCGTGCTCACCACCTACTCGAAGCAGGAACAGCCGGGCTTCATCTACGGTCTCCAGCGCAGCCATCGACCCGTGGCCCGTACCTGGTGGGACGACGCACGCCGCTGGTGGTGCAGCCTGTCCGATCTGGTGCCCGCTGCCTCCAGCCGCAACCCCGAGCGTGTCCTCGGCGCCATCGCCGAGCTCTTGAACCGCGAGTCAGGCCCTGACCAGATCGAGGCCGCTCTGATCGCCGCACTCGAAGCCAACGTCCAGCCCGACGATCCTCGGCTGGTCGAGCTGGCAAAGAATCAGCAGGAGGTGCTGCAGCGCAGGGCTCGATTCAAGCGCCTCAGACGAGCCGTACGCGCAGCAGCCATCGAAGACGAAGCCCTCTGAGTCCAAGACCCTTCTGACGCCGTCGAGCGTGGGGCCCGGCTACTGAAGGGCCACGGTGAGGTCGGTGGTGCCAGCGCTCAGGGGGCCCTGAAGCTCCGAGCGGAGGTCGGCCTCGGTCTTGGTCATCGCGTCGCCGTCGGTGTCGAGGCGCGCCTCGAGCCAGACCTCGTCCGGCCACTCGCCACCCATCATCATGTTGGCTTCGGTGACCGAGAAGGTGGCGGGCAAGGTGGGCTCGAGCCGCACGGCGGCGACGGGAGGACCGCCGCCGGACGCGGCTCGACGAACCATCACGAAGATGGCGGTGGCTGCAGGAGCTGTGACGCCATCGGCCAACACGAGCGTGCCGGAGAGGCGTGGCGCTCCAGCATCCTCGGCGGGCCCGTCCTCGTCGGCGGGCCCGTCCTCGCTGGGAGCACTCGACGTGCCCGGAAGCCCCCCGGCCAGCTCGAGGGACACGGCCTCTGCGGTGGCGTCGAAGGGACCGATCAGCGCGCTCTCGAGGTCGGCCTCCTCCTTGGTGGTGGGGTTGCCGTCAGCGTCCACACGAACCTGGAGCCAGACCTGGTCGGGCCACTGCCCGCCGAGCATCATGTCGTCATCTGTGAGCTCGAAGGACTGCGGGAAGCCGGCGGCAGAGGCGCGGCGCACCGCCAAGGGAGGCCCTGCTGCCACCTCGGAGCGACGAGCGATGACGAAGAGGATGCCGCCCTGGGGCACGTTCGCGCCCTCGGCCACGGTCACGGTCCCCCGCACCCGCACCTGTGCCGGCACCGCCTTCGCCTCGGCCAGCATCTGGGTGGCGATCTGCTGCTCGACCGGGCTGAGCTCCAGGCCCAAGGCCTCGGTCAAGGTGGCCACGGCCGCTTCGCGGTCGCCGGTGGTGAGCTGCTGCACCCCAGTCCAGAGCACAGCCTTGGGCAGATCGGGCCGTGATGTGCGGGCCAGCGCCAGGGTGCTCTCGGCGCGGTCGCCCATGCCCACCATGATCTGGAGCACACCCAGGTGGACGAGGACCTCGGGGTCCTCAGGACCGATGGCCCGCGAGCGGTCCATGAAGTCCATGGCCTGCTGCGCGTCCCGCCTGAGCAGCGCGTCGTAGGTGAGCACGTTGAGCGCGGCGAGGTCTTCGGGGTTCTCCTCGAGGGAAGCCCTGGCTACCACCACAGCCTGCTCGCCGTCCGACTGGCTGTTGCCCGTCATGGACATGCCCTGGGTACGGGTCACCGACGACTGGCCCAACACCAGACCGATGACGGCCACCACCATCACGCCGCCGATGCCGGTGGCGAGGCCCGCCCGGCTCATGCCTGCGCTCGGCGGCGGCGGGGCAACCAGCGCCTCGTCAGGGGCTGCGTCCAGCTCGTCGAGAGCGGCGACGACCTCGGCGGCCTCGGTGATGAGAGCCTCGCGTCGGCCCAGGCGCTCGGCCTCTGCCAGCTTGCCTCGATCGGCGTCGAGCTCGCGGATGCGCTCCAGCAGCGCTTCCTTGCGGGCCACGAGGCCTTCTCGCTGGGCCTGTCGGATTCCACCCGAGCCCACCTCGTCGCGCCACACCCGCACCACCAGGATGATGCCCACGACCAGGGCCAGGCCGAGCACGAGCAGGGGCGCGATCCACACGTTGCTCATCAAGAGTCCTCTCCGAGCTCTGCGAGCACACGGGCCCGCAGGGGATCGTCGGCGGCAACGGGCGGCGCGGCGGGCGGAACCTCGTCCTCTCTCCGGCTACTTGCACCGATGAGCAGGGCGCCCACGACGAGGACCCCCACAGGCAGCAGCCAGAGCACGAGGTTGGCGCCCTCTGCCTTGGGGTCGAGGCGCACCCACTCGCCGTAGGTGTCCACGAAGTAGTCGACGATCTGCTCGTCGGTGTAGCCCTCGGCGACGAAGCCCTCGATGCGCACGTACATGGCCCGGGCCGTGTCGCTGTTGGAGTCGGCCACACTGAGCGCCTGGCAGACCGGACAGCGCAGGATGCGTGCGAGCCTGTTGGTGCGGTCCGAGAGGACGGCTCCACTCACGGGGTCGCCCAGGGCCGGCTCGTCGATGCCCGGAGCCGAGAGGATCGCCTCGCTGTCAGCCTCCTCACCCGAGGAGGCACCACCAGCCGCCCACGCGGGCGCACCCACGAGGCCGAAGACGAGCACCAGCGTCAGCCACAGCACCCTCATGGCACATCCCCGAGCATGCCCTCGAGAGCGTCCACCATGGCCTCGAAGGTCAGCGGACCCGTGTGCTTGCGGAAGATCTGCCCGCCGGCGTCGATGAAGAAGGTCTCGGGCACACCGACGACGCCGTAGTCGATGGCGGTGTGGTTGCCGGGGTCGAGCAGCGTGGGGAAGGCCGCACCGTGCTTGGCGATCCAGCGCCGCGCGGTGTCGGCGTCGTCGTCGTAGAGCAGCCCCAGGAAGCTCACGCCACGGGAGCGGTAGCGCTTGGAGCCCTCGAGCAGCACCGGATGCTCGGCCAGGCAAGGCTGACACCAGGTGGCCCAGAAATTGATCACCACGGGGCTGCCCGCCAGCTCACCGAGGGCGAGGGGGTCACCGTCGATGCTGATCAGCGAGAAGCCCGGTGCCTTCTGACCCTCCATGGCCGTGGAGCTGCCCCGCGGGTCCTTGCCGAAGCCACCGGCCAGCACCGCCACCAGCGGCAGCATGATGGCGGCACCGCCACCCAGGATCTTCCAGTTCACAGCCAAGGGATCTACTTACCCGCAGCAGCGACGGGCGCTGCTGCCGCGGGAGCCTTCTTCTTGGGCGAGGGCCAGGCTGCGATGAGGGTGCCGAAGAGCATCAACAAGCCGCCAAACCAGAGCCACCACACAAGCGGCTGCAGGCGCACCTCGAGGGCAGCAGTGCCGGCCGCCTCGTTGACCTGGACCAGGGAGAGGTACAGGTCCTCGGTCAGCGTGGAGTGCACCTCGGGGGTGCCGATGGGCTGGCCCATGGACTTGTAGTGGTTGAGCCTCGGAGCCATCTCGCCGAGGTCGGAGCCATCCTTGGAGACCGCGAACCGGGCCACCATGGAGCTGCGGTGGGGCTGCTCCTCCCAAGCGTGGCCCAGGTAGGTGAGCTCGTAGCCAGCGACCTCCTTGACCTCACCCTCGGGGAAGGTGAGGCGCCACTTGTCGCCGTAGGACATGGCCGAGGTGTGGGCCACAGCGATGCAGATCACCCCGATGTGCACGATGTAGCCGCCATAGCGACGCCGAGCGCGCACGAAGACCTGACCGAGAGCGGTGGGCAGGCTCTCGTTCATGGCCTTGGCCCGACCCTGGGCCGGCTCGACCAGCTCGCGCAGGGTGACCACCAAGGCGAAGGCGCAGGCACCGTAGGTGGCGATGGGCCAAGGCTCACGTAGGCCGAAGGCCACCGCGCCGATCATGGTGGCCACGCCCACGGCACCGGGCATGCCGAGTCGCTGCATCACCTTCTGAGCACTGGCACGGCCCCAGGGCAGCGCAGGGCCCACGCCCATGAGGAAGACGATGAGCAGCCCGATGGGTGCTGACATTCGGTCGAAGTAGGGCTGCCC
>JAERSX010000070.1 GCA_016845285.1 Deltaproteobacteria bacterium
CTACAACGGCGAAGACGACGACATCACCGACATCACGCCGGCCGCCTTCCAGCGCATCGTGAGCTTCTACATCAAGGAGAAGGGTGTCCCGCTGGTCTTCGACACGACCGCCAGCGAGGCCGTCTGGAACTTCCCCGCATACCAGGCCGACCTGGTCATGGAAGAGACCACCCCCGAAGGGGCGCTGGACCTGGTGAACGTCAACACCGCCGACTTCGACACCCTCGACGAGCTGCCCGGCATCGGCGAGGCGCTCGGCCAGGCCATCATCGAGTACCGGGAGCAGGAAGGCGCCTTCCAGGAGCCCGAGGACCTCATGGACGTGAGCGGCATCGGTGAGGCCACCTACGAAGGTCTGGCCGACCTCATCACGGTCAACCCCGTGGAGCGCACCTTCGATGTGGTCGCCGAGGTCAAGCACACGACCGATGGTGTGGACGAGACCCACGTCGACGACGGCGAGCCCAAGAACTTCACGGAGACCTGGAGCTACACGCTGGTCACCGACGAGGCCGGCACCGTGCTGCGCGGCACCTGGGACGACGAGACGAAGCACCCCGACTTCGCCTGGATTCCGTACAACAACCCGAGCAGCGCCAGCAACGGCAACAGCGAGAACCCCTACCTCCCCTACGGTGAGCTCTTGGGTGTCCTCGGTGACGACGTCGAGCGCAAGTAGTTCGACTCCTCGACGAGCGAATGGCCCCGGCGTCCTCGGACTCCGGGGCCATTCTCTCGTCGGGCGGGCTACGATGGACCCATCATGTCGCGCACCACCCGCTTCATCGCTCTGCTCCTCGCACTCGCGCCCGCTCTGGGAGCGTGCAGCCAGAACTTCGATGAGGATGACGAAGAGTCCGAAGGCAGCGATCTCTCGGATCGCCTCTCGGGCATCCTGGTCATCCCCGAAGAGGTGCTCCTGCCGGTGGGCAGCAGCGTGCAGCTCAAGGCGGTGGGTCTCCTCGACGACCGCAGCACGGCCGACCTCACCACCTCGGCGAGCTGGGCCATCGGCGACGAGGCCGTCGCCCAGGTGTCCAACGATCTCGACAGCGAAGGGCTCCTCGAGGGCCTCGACGTGGGCAGCACCACGCTCCGCTGCGCCTTCGAGGGAACCGGCTCCCAGGATGTCTTTGTCGAGGTCATCGATGCCTCGCTCGAGCGCCTGAGCGTCTCGCCCACCAGCGTGATCATCACCGAGGGCGACGAGGTGCAGCTGCGCGCCTACGCCAGCTTCAGCGATGGGTCCGAGGGCGAGGTGAGCTCCCAGGTCCGCTGGATCACCGATGACGGCGGCATCGCCCAGATCGACAGCACGGGCATGCTGAGTGCCCAGGACGCTGGCGAGACCACGGTGCACGCGGCCTGGGATGACCTGGAGAGCGAGGACGTGGTCGTCGTCATCGAGGAGCAGGCTGCGGCCGGAACGGGTGGAGGCTCGGGTGACGACGGAGGAGGCGACACGCCCGAGCTCAGCATCCAGGCGGCCGAGGGAAGCATCGACGGCGGCTACCTCGACCTCAGCGTCACCATCGTCAACGAAGGCGGCAGCAGCGCCACGGGCTTCTGGGTGGATGTCTTCGTGAACCCCTCGGACACGCCCGAGACCAACGACATCGGCGATGCCTACGAGTACGTCGACTACCTGGAGGCCGAGGGCAGCGACACCCTCACCTACCAGATCGCCCTCGATGACAGCTCGGCGGAGGTCTGGATCCTCGTCGACACCAACGACGAGATCGAAGAAGACGACGAGAGCGACAACAGCTTCTCGGCCAGCGTGAGCGGCTCTGGCGGTGGCTCCACCGGCGGCCCCGACCTCGTGCCCACCTACTTCTACGCCTACGCCTACGACGGCACGATCTACTACTACGTGGACGTCACCAACGATGGCGACGAGGACGTCGAAGACCTCTTCTACGTCGATGTCTTCGTGGACGAGAGCTCGGAGCCCACGGTGCCCTCCGATGGCGACAGCTACGCCAGCGTGAGCTCGCTGGCCGCCGGTGAGACCGAGTGGCTCGACTTCACCATCGAAGAGACCTGCTACTGGTGCTACTCGTACGTCCTCGTCGACAGCTACGACATGATCGAAGAGTCTGACGAGACCAACAACACCGACGGTCCGCTCGACGTCTACGAGTGATGCGTCTGCTCCCAGCTGTCCTGCTGACGGTGCTCCTGGGCTGTGACGACACGGTCTTCGGTGTGCCGTCCCATGGGAGCGGCGGGGGATCGACTGGAGCCACCGACTCCACCGACTCGGGCGACACCCCCAGCGACTCCGGAGACACCACCGGTGACTCGGGGGACACCGACGATGCGTCCTACCACCCCGATGGCTTCTCCGATCCCACGGTCCACGGGATGCAGGCCAAGCTCCAGGAGCAGACCTGCATCGCCTGTCATGGCGACACCCTCGAGGGTGTCGGGCAGGCCCTCAGCTGTGACACCTGCCACCCCACGGGCTGGCGCACGGACTGCACCTTCTGCCATGGCGGGGCGGTCGACAGCACGGGCGCTCCCCCCGTTCACCTGTCGAACGCCGACGAGACGGACACCCACGCCTTCGGCCCCCACATGTCCCACGTGGCCGCTGGCGATCTGCACGACGGCTTCGACTGCGACAGCTGCCACACCAAGCCGACCGATGTGCTCAGCGTGGGCCACGTCTTCGTGGGCGACGAGACCCCCGGGGTGGCCGACGTCGACCTGAGCGGCGGGCTCAGCGCCGGCGGTAGCTGGAGCGGCACCTCGTGTAGCGATCTCTACTGCCACGGCAACGGCCGTCGAGACAACGGCAGCATGTCCGGGCAGGGGGAGGTCACGGGCTGCGGCGACTGCCATGCCGATCTCGACGCGGGTCGCGATGGCTGGGACACCATGAGCGGCGAGCACGAAGACCACCTCCGTGAGGGGCTCGAGTGCGCCGACTGCCACGGGGAGACCTCGTCGGACAGCCGGAGCATCGCCGACACCAGCCTGCATGTGAACGGCACGGTCGACCTGGCCTGGACGGGGTCGGTGGTGAAGACCGGCGACACCTGCAACGGCGCCTGCCACGGCGAGGACCACGACGATCGCGACTGGGACTGAGGCGCAGGCTCAGCTCAGAAGGGTGCGACGCCCAGCCTGGCCGCGAGCATGCGGTTGTGCTTCTCGACCGCGCCGTGGGCGAGCAGGCTGGCCACCACCATGTAGATGAGCCAGACCAGCGGGAAGGTGAAGAACCCGATGATCACGAACATCAGGAGTATGTTGATGCCCTGGATGACCCAGTAGGAGATCAAGAGCAGCACGCCCGCCAGAGGGTTGCCGGCGTAGAAGTTGCCCAGGCCGAAGATGGCGAGGAAGCTCCCGGCCAGCAGCTCGATGGCGATTGCGGTGCCACTGCTCTTCTTCAGCGACATGTAGTGGAAGAGCTGGTCGTCCGACATGCATGGCTCCGAGCAAGGTGGGGAACGTAGTCTACCCCTGGTGGCACGCCGACACTCCGCGAGTTGTGCCCAGGTCGGGTAGGGTGCGCGCCCCCGGAGGTCCCGTGACGCGCTCCATGTTGCTGCTGCCGCTCTTGTTCGCCTGCAATGAGCCCGATGACGGTGGTGCGAGTCAGCCCGGCCTCCAGGACACCGGAAGCGGCGAAGACGAGGACGATGTCCGTCAAGGGCCCGACTACTCGGGGGGCAGCTGCCCTTCGCTGGAGGACGGTACCCAGGAGTTCGCGACCGGCGACACCAGCTACGACGTGGAGATCGTTCTGCCGCCCGAGCCCGAGGGCGCGCCGGTGCTCTTCGCGTGGCACTGGCTCGGCGGCAACGCCACCCAGGTGATTCGCTACCTCGACCTCGACGAGCTGGCCGCCGACGAGAACGTCATCATCGTGGCCCCACGCTCGGACGACTCGGCCTACGAGTGGCACTTCGCCGAGGGGCCCGAGGGCAACCCCGACCTGCTGCTCTTCGAAGACCTGCTCTCATGTCTGTGGCAGCAGTTCGATGTGGACCTCGACCGCATCCACGCCACCGGCATGTCGGCGGGCGGCCTGTGGAGCAGCTACCTCACGGTCCACGAGGCCGACTGGCTCGCATCGACCGCGCCCCTCTCGGGAGGAAGCGACAGCTACAGCTACACGACCGCCGCGTCTCCCATCCCTGTGCTGCTCACCTGGGGTGGGTCCAACGACCTCTACGGCAGCTACTCCTTCGAAGACGCCAGCCTGTACCTGTCGGAGGCGCTTCGCGAGGATGGCCACTTCGTGGTCGAGTGTGTGCACGACGACGGTCACAGCCTGCCACCCTGGGGCATCTCGTACGTCTGGGAGTTCTTCGAGGCCCACCCTCGGGGCGTCGATCCCGAGCCCTGGTCGGGGGGGCTGCCGTCGGACTACCCGAGCGGCTGCCGCATTCCCTGAGCAATATCGCGCCATCAGGGCCTGGTGACGTGCTCGTGGCTGTCGTTGTTTACCCTTGTCTTGAGTGCATCATCCTGGGATGATCCAAGGGCCTCGCCGTAGCCCGAGTCTGGACGGTTGGTGGCCTTCCAACCCTCGACGCCCGGCCCGGGCTACGACGAGGTTGACTCTGCCCGGGGATATTGCGACCCACAAGTACTCTACTGTCAGATGTGAGGAGAGTGTGAGGGGGCGAAAGGTGGACGACGCGCAGAGAGCGCGAGGTCTTGATACTTGTGCGCTGGGAGGTCTGCGTGCTGTTCGCCTTTTTCCTAGGTGTCCTCTGCGGCCCGGCTCAGGCCGAGAACCTGCCTGGTGTGTCCATTCCCTTCGAGGTGGACTCGAAGGGTCACTGGGTGGTCAGCTCTGAGCTGGGTGAGGCCTATGTGGCCGCCGGAATGGCGCCGGGGTGGGTGCTCACCGCCGTCGACGGACGCTCCTTCGTAGACCCTCTCGCCTCACAGAGGCAGGTGGCCAGTGGTCCCGCGCGCGATCTGCAGCTCGAGTTCCGTGTGCCGCCGCTGGAATCAGACGAGGGGGCGGTCGAGGACGGCGCCGAGGGTGCCGAGCGTGAGGACGACGCGCCGGAGAGCGCGGCGCCTGTGGACGACCCGGTCCCGGCGGAAGACGATGCGGTCGATCCCGCGGCCGATGCCGATGTCTCCTCCCGAGACGAGGACGAGGACGAGGACGCCGCGATCGTCGAGGCGGCGCCACCTGCCATCGGCACGACCGAGGGGTGGACCGAGGTCATCCTGGTGGTTCCGCGTGCAGAGCTCGTGCGTGTGGAACAGCTGGGGCTCCTCCCCTGGCCGCAGGACTTCAACGGCTCTCCCAAGGGGGCCTGGTCCCAGACCCGCGACGGCGCCCCTGTGGTGACCGACACCCTCGGTGTGCACTGGCGCCTCGATGTAGCCACCGGGGCGCTGGCTGCCGTGGACGGCACTGGTCTCGAAGAGCGTGAGATCCCCGAGGTGTACTGGTCGCTCTCGGATGTCGCCTGGGTGCTCGACCAGGGCCAGCTCGTCGACAGCGGAGACCGCGACTGGGCCGCCGAGACCTTCGGTTCCCACACCCGCATCCGCAGCTTTCAGGGTCAGTCGGCCGACCATCTCATCCGTGGGACCGAGGCGGGGATCGAATTCCTGGTCGTCGAGTTCCCCCTTGGCACGCCCACACTGCCCGCCTGCAATCCGGTGGTCCCCGAGACCTGTCTCGCAGGCGGCCGAGCGATTCTCCAAGACCTGGAGGGCCGGCAGGGCGCCCGCAGGGAGGCCCTGCGCCACCTGACCCTGGCCTGCAATGGCGGCGTCCACCGTGGCTGCTACGAGGCCGTGGCCCTCGAGGACGAGCGCCTCGCCAAGCCCGCAGAGCAGTGCGTCGACGGTGATGTCGAGGCCTGCAACCGGGTGGCGCGCACCCGCTACGAGATCGATCCCGACAACCCCACGCTCCTGGTCACGGGTCTCCTCGAGTATTCCTGTGAGCTGGAGGGGTCGGGCACCCTGGGCGAACGCCTCCGGCGCCTCACCGAGGTTGGAGAGGGCTGCATGCTGCTCAGCCGGGCCTACGACACCCAGGGTGTGTCCGAGCAGGCCCTGTTGACCCTCGACCAGGCCTGCGTGCTCGGCCGCGCCGATGCCTGTGAGCAGGCGGCCGACCGGCGCCACACCGCCTTCGCCGCCCGCATCGTGCGTGAGTGCGAGAGCATCGACATGCCGGTGCCGGCCTCGTGCGTGGAGCTGGGCATCCTGCTCCAGGCCGAAGATGTGCCCTCGGCCACCCTCGACGACTTCGACGCCTTCCAGGAGGCCTGCCGCCTGGGCGCCGAGGAGGGCTGTGTTCGCCTCGGCGACTACGTCGACCGCTGGGGCATCGATCACGAACGCGTGGTGCAGGCCGAGACCCAGCTCGCGCGTGCGTGCAAGGCGGGCGAACCCCGGGCCTGTGCTGGCAGTGCCCACCTGCTCGTGCGTCACGACCCCCGCACGGCGCCCTACGGCAAGGCCCTGGAGCTCTTCCACATGGCCTGTGAGGCTGGACTGGCGAGCGCGTGTGAGGCCGGCGCCGAGCAGCGCCGCATCGGCAAGGCCCGCAAGGCCGAGGCTCCCGACCAGCTCTCCATGTGGGGTGCTTCCTGCGACCTCCACTCGGCCTCTGGCTGCTTCGGGCTCGGCGACCGGCTGGTGCGGTTCAAGAAGACCTGGCCCTCGGCGTATCAGTCCTGGACCCGCTCCTGTGACCTCGGGTACGCCTCGGCCTGTACCGAGCTGGGCTTGTTGGTGGAGAACCCTCGCAAGGAGCCCTTTCCCCAAGAAGAGCCACGCGATCGGTACCTCGAGCGCGGCTGCGACAACGGCGACCCCGAGGGCTGCTACTGGCTGGCTGCCGACGACGTTCCCCGCAACGGCGAGCCCCCCGAGGACGCCTACGTGCTCCTCGACCGCTCCTGCGAGGGCCAGTTCGGTCTCGGGTGTGCCGAGCTCGCCGACGTCCATCTCGACCGAAAGACGAGCTTCGACGACGAGATCGCCGCCCGCCACCTCGACTCTGCCTGCACCAATGGCGACTTCGAGTCCTGCAAGGACCTCGGCAACATGTACCGGGTGGGCAAGGGCGTGGAGCGCGACCGGCAGCGTGCCAACGAGCTGCTGGAGAAGTTCCGCTTCAACGCGCGCCGCAAGCACGTGCGCATCGGAGCCCGGGC
>JAERSX010000071.1 GCA_016845285.1 Deltaproteobacteria bacterium
CGCCAGTCCCACCGACATGCCCTTCCACGTGAGCGGCGGCACGGGCGAGAGCCACGGGAGCCGTGCCCAGGGCGCCGGAGACCTGCTCGGCCAGACCGAGCCCACCACCCTCGGCGACGCGTTGGCCGATCTCCTGATCGAAGAAGCCCCCAAAGACCCCCATGGCGCCTGAGTTCAGCAAGCCCTCGGGAACCGACTCACGGATCTGCTTGCAGAGGAACGACACCAAGTAGGCCTCGAAGGCCTCGCCCGCCTCTTCGGCGTTGCCCTGCTTCCGGGGCTCGGGGAGCTCCGGGGGAAGCAGCAGGGACATTTGTTGGATGGGATCGCTCATTACTTCGACTCGATCTCCGCTTCGAGGCCGCCGGCGCTCTGCATGGCCTGGAGGATGACGATGAGGTCACGGGGAGTCACACCCATCTGGTTCAGGGCCGTCACCACGTCACCTACGGTGGACCCGTCCATTACCTCGAGGGTGCGAGAGTCTTCTTTGACCGTGATGTCGTCCTGCTCCACAACCTCGGTGGTACCCGTGGAGAGTGGAGCGGCCTGACTCACTTCGGTACGGCGAGCCACATCGATGGTCAGGCCGCCGTGGGCGATGGACACCGGATGCACCTTGACCCCCGCGCCGATGACGACGGTGCCCGTACGCTCGTTGACGACGACGCGCGCGACCCGATCGACCTCGAGCTCCAGGGACTCGATGAGGGCGATCAATTCGGGCTGGCGTCCCATCCAGTCCACGGGCACGACCACCCGCACGGTGCCCCCATCCACCGTCGTGGCCAGATCCTCGCCCACGGACTCGTTCACCACGGTGGTCATACGAGTGGCGGTCGTGAAGTCCGGGTTGTTCAGCACCCAGTCGAAGCTGGTGGCCTGCAGCACATCCAGAGCCGAGGGGATCTCCACCTCCACGGTGGCACCGCGCAGGACGGTCCCCGTGGTCGGGTGGTTCTTCACCTTGGTGCGGCTCCCGGAGGTGACGGAGTACCCACCCACCACGACGGGCCCCTGGGCGACCGCGATCTGCTCCTTGTTCGCCGCGAACAAGGGCGTCATCAGGAGCACGCCCCCTTCGATGGACTGGGCGTCACCCGCGCTGGCGACGAGTACGTCCAGGGTGCTGCCAGGCCGCGTGCCAGCAGGCAGGTTGGCGGTGACCATGACCATCGCCACGTTCCGAGGGCGCACATCGTTCTGGTCGATCGTGACACCAAGGGCCTGAAGGCGGGTGACCAACGAACGGATGGAACCCAGGTTCTGGATGGAGTCCCCCGTCCGCGCAAGACCAACCACCAGGCCATTGCCCATGAGCGCGTTGGTCCGGACGCCGTAGACGGCGGCCACTTCTTTCACTCGCGTAGCGTGGCCCACAGAGAGCATCGTCATGAGAGTGAGGAGGAAAATCATGTCGACCTTCGGGGAATTGGGGCCCCGTTATGACCCGTTCAGCGCTGATCCAAAGGATCGCGGAGTGCTTGTTCGACCTCAGCCGAGGGGCCCGGCTCGAGGACACGAATTTTGAGATCTACCGCCCGAGCTTCCTGGTCGGCGTGGGGTGTGATGCTTGCCGCCACAGTGATCTTGGACACTGGGTAGCCCTTCCTCACGAGGTACCGAACGGTGGCGAGAGATCTGGCGGTCGCGAGGTGCCAGTTGTCCACCCACTTGCCACCCTTCGAGACCGGCACGCCGTCGGCGTAGCCCACGACCGTGAGGGTTGCGGGAGCGTTCTTGAGGACCGCGACCACCTTCACGAGGATGCCGTAGGCGCTGGGGTGGAGCTCGGCGCTGCCCTTGCTGAACATCAGGCGCCGAGGGAGGACCAGCGTCAGGTCCTGGTCGATGAGGCCGATCTGAACGACGTTGTCGGACAAGGACCCCTGCAGGTTGCGCTTCAGCGTACGGATGAGAGGCTCGGCAGCTTCCTGTGCGAGGTGGTTGGGCTGGATCTCAATGGTCTCGTTCGACTCGGTGCTCATCATGTCCAAGAGGGCGTCGGGCATCCCACCGTCGAACACAGCGTTCATGCCATCAACCACCGCCTTGATCTTCTGCTGATCGGTCTGGGCAGTGGCGTAAAGGACAGTGAAGAAGGCGAATAGGAGCGTAATGAAGTCTGCGTAGCTCACGAGCCAGCGCTCGTGATTCTCATGTTCCGCATGCTTCTTCTTACGGCTCACGCAGCTTCTCTCTCCGCCGCCTCAGGCGTGGAACTCTTGGGCCCGTGGAGACCCACCCAAGGCGCCAGCTTCTCCGAGATCTGCCGACCGTTCGCGCCGGTGGCGATGGCCGCGAGGCCGGCCAGGATCATGGTCCGATCTTCGGTCTCGACCTCGATCACCTTCTTGAGACGCTTGCCGAGGGGCAGGAAGAGCAGGTTGGCGGCACCCACACCGTAGATGGTGGCCACGAATGCCACGGCGATGCCGGCGCCCAATGCGCTGGGATCGGTGAGGTTCTGCATGACGTGGATCAGGCCGAGCACAGCGCCGAGGATGCCGACTGTCGGGCAGTAGCCTCCGGCGTCGTCCCACAGCTTTGCCGCGTTGGTGCTGTGATGCTCGGACATGTCGATCTCGGTCTCGAGAGCCTCCTGCACATCCTCGGAGGCGCTACCGTCCACAAGCATCTGCATGCCGCGACGCAGCAGCGGGTCGGAGATGTCGGGAAGCCGAGCCTCAGCGGCCAGCATTCCCTCACGGCGAACCAAGGAGGAGAGCTGCAGGATGTCTTCGAGGAGCTTGGGTCGGTCGGCGAGGTTGGGCCGAAGGATGCGCGGCATCATCCCACGGAGGAGCCGAAGCTCCGCAGGAGTCGCGCCCAACCAGACAGCGCCCAGGGTGCCACCGAACACGATGAAGGCCGCGGTCGGCTGGATCAGAGCGGACAGATGTCCGCCCTCCATCGCATTGCCCACAATGATGCTGGCGAAGGCCAGCACGATGGCAAAGATTGCAGAATAGTCCATGGACGTGCTTCCTCAGAACGGCCAGAGCGTGTTGGCGATGCCGGCAGCCCAACCAGATCCCTGATCTTTCGCGAGCACCCCCGAGCCCGTGAATTCTATGCGCGCTTCGGCGAGCAGGTCAGACCGAACGGTGTTGTCGAGCAGGATGTCGCGAGGCCGGACGATTCCCTCGAGAGCCAGGTACTGGGTCTCCCGATTCACGCGGATGGCCTTGGTACCCCGAATACGAAGGTTGCCGCTCGGCAGCACCTCGATCACCTGACACGTGACCATCGCCTCCAAGGATCCCGTGCGAGCTGTGGTGCCCTTCCCTTCCGAGTTCGAATCCGATCCGCCACCCAGCTTGATCTCTCCCCCCATGTTCGGGTTCGGGTTGGTGATGGAGTTCTCGACACCCAGCAAGGCGTCGATGTGGAATTCAGCCTCGGTCGATCGGCTCGTCGAGGTGTTGGCACCCAAGGATGTAGCCGTCGTCTCATCGATGGTCACGGTGATGAGATCACCGACCCGTCGGGCATTTCCGTCCATACCAATGAGCTGTCGTGCTCCCACCTCGCTCCACAGTGAGCCCGGCGCTGCCGCAGGTTCCTCGGGGTGGACGATCGGCGGTGGCTCTGGGGCGGGCGGCCCCGGCGGGACAGGCTTGGCACAAGCCAGCAGCAGCGCAAAAATCATCATTGCTCCAGGACGACGATGAGGTCGCCCTCGTAGACGCCACGTTGAACAGAGCGGGTCGCGCGGTTCAGCACCGCCACCTCTTCACCCACCATCGCATCGGCGAGGACCTCGCCATGGGCGGTGATGAAGACCTCGCCCACACGGGCCTGGACCACCACGGTGGCCCCCTTGAGAAGATCCGGCGCCGGGCGCACATTGACCGCACTGAGGGCAGCGCCTTCCTTGAGACCCACCCGAGCGACCCAGGGGCCGTCTCCTTCGACCATCGGTCCAGCCAGATCGTCGGAGGACACCCGCGCCGAGGTGACGGGAACCCGCTTGCCAGGCGCCACATTGGCTGCGGCCACAGGAAGATCGCGCCACACGACGATGTGTGGAAGCAGCGCCAGACGCACGGTGCCAGACCGCACCGTGAGTCGGACATTGCCGGTGACCTGTCGAGAATTGGCGAAGGTGACCGCCCAGTCATCGGTGTCGGGCAGGTTCTCGGGCAGGACGCCCAGCGCCGAGACCTCGACGTCCTCGACCTCCGTGCCCATGTTTCCCGCCACCGCTCTACGCACGGCATCCGCCACAGACGACCTAGGGTCATCCGCAAAGGCGGAGAGCACGAACAGCAACGGCAACAAGGGCTACCTCTTCAGGTTGGCGGTGGTCTGCATCATCTCATCCGCCGCCTGGATCACCTTGCTGGACAGCTCATAGCCGCGCTGGGCGGAGATCATCGAGATGAGCTCCTCGGCGACGTCCACGTTGGAACGCTCCGTGGCGTACTGCAAGATGGCGCCAGCGCCGTTGTCCTCGGGCAGGGTGATGGTGGCTGGGCCCGACGAGGT
>JAERSX010000072.1 GCA_016845285.1 Deltaproteobacteria bacterium
ACCTCGACATCGCCGTCGGCGTCGAGATCGGCCAGCGAGGGGTAGCTGTACTTGCTGGTGAGCGTGCCCGTGTAGACCCACTTGACCGTGCCGTCCCGCTCGAGGGCGATGGTCTCGCCGTCCTGGGCGATGGTGACGATGTCGGGGCTGCCGTCGCCCTCGAGGTCGCCGATGGCGCTGCCGCCCTGGCGTGACACGCCGTACTCGACGCCGTCCCAGGTCACCTTGCACACGCTCATGACCTCGGCGCTGCCGTCGCCGGACACGACGTGGAGGCAGCCATGATTGCTGCTGCTGTCGTCGAAGGCGGTGTAGACGATGTCGGGGATGTCGTCGGCATCCACCACACCGTCGCCGTTGTCGTCGCTGAGGTTGCCGATGGAGGGCATGACGTAGGGGTGGGTGTAGTCGTTGCCCACCGAGTAGGTGATGGTGCCCTCGGTGGTCCACTCCACCACCGGGTCGAAGGTGCCGGACTCGGGCTCGTTGAGACAGGACTCGTCCTGCCCCGGGTCGATGCGCTCGGGCGCCTCGAAGTCTTCGCAGGTGGGGGGCACCGAGGTGTCCTCGGGCTCGCCGGTGTGCTCGGCATCGCCACCGGCTGGCTCGTCCTTGTCGGGGTTCAGCTCGTAGTCGGAGCAAGCGAGGAGGAGCGGGAGCAGCAGGATTCGCTTCATGGGCCACCGTATGAAGCCCCCGGCCTCATCGTCAAGAGACCGAGCGCTCCGCGGCTGTGCGCGCAGGGCCGGGGGCCTCCGCGGCCTCGCACAGCGGATAGAGGAGCCCATGAGCAAGCCGGAACCCATCCGAGAGTGGCGCGACAAGGGCTGGGTGGCCCAGGTCGTGGAGAACGAAGACGGGGGCGGCTGGGGCCTCGCCATGTCCCGCGAAGGCGACGACGAGCCGGTGATGATCGTGCCCTGGGTCATGGGTCGCAACAAGAAGGACCCGAAGCCGCTCAACGCCGCTGACTTCCACACCCAACTCAAGGCCGTCCGCGACTTCGTGACGCGCAGCGAGCACCAGCGGCGCACCGCCTTTCGCAAGAGCTTCGATGTGCCCGACGCCGAGGGCGAGACGGTGCGCGTGGTCTTCGACGTGGAGCCCGACGAGTACGAAGCCACAGGCGTGCTCGTGGCCACCGATCTCCTCGGCACCGAGCTGGCGCGGATCAGCTGCTCCCCGAGCCTCCGCCTCACCCGCGCCAAGGCGCGTGCCTGGGTGGCCGGCGGCTTCGGCTCCATCGACGCCGACCCCACTCCGAGCTGGTAGCCACAGATGATCCACATCGGCCGTACCCAGCGCCTCCCCGTGTGGGAGAACCAGCCCGAGGGGCTCTACCTGGGCGACGCCGACGAGCACGTGCTGCTCCCGCGGCGCCTCGCACCCCACGGCTACGTCGAGGGGGACTGGATCGAGGTCTTCGTCTACACCGACAGCGAAGACGAGCCGGTGGCCACCACCCAGACACCCCTGGCCGAGGTGGGACAGTTCGCCTGCCTGCAGGTGGTCGACGTCACCCGCCACGGCGCCTTCCTCGACTGGGGCCTGCCCAAGGATCTCTTCGCACCCTTCGCGCGGCAGCACCGGCCCATGCGTCGAGGCGACTGGGTGGTGGTGGGCCTCAGCCTGCACAAGAGCACGGGCAGGGTCATCGCCTCGAGCACGCTCAAGGGGCTCTTCGACGACGACGTGGACCGGCTACAGCCCGGCGATCCGGTGTCGCTGATGGTCTACGGCTTCAACGACCGCGGCGTGCAGGTCATCGTGGAGGGACGCCACGCCGGCCTCATCTTCCACGACCGGGTGTTCCGCCGCCTGCGCCTCGGCGAGGAGCTCCAGGGCTTCGTCCGTATCGTCCGCGACGACCACCGCCTCGACATCACCCTCCAGCGCGAGGGGCGAAAGGCCAACGTCGACGCCGAGGCCGTGATCCTCGGCGCCCTCGACGACGCAGGGGGCTCGCTGCCGCTCCACGACAGGTCGCCACCCGAGGCCATCCGTGACGCCCTGGGCCTGAGCAAGAAGGCCTTCAAGCGGGCCGTCGGCACCCTCTACAAAGACCGGGTCATCACCCTGTCCGAGTCGGGCATCCGCCGGGTGGACTGAGGCGGGCCCGGGTGGTGGACGGGCTCAGCCGGGCAGCCCGCCCACCGCCGCCGACCACGTGGCGCTCTCGAGGCTGACATCCGGGGCGCCGTCGGCCTCGAACTCCACACCGGTGAGGGTGATGGTGCCCGTGCCCGGGTAGGCGTCCCACTCCTCGTGGACGAGGTCGGAGGCCACCTCCACCTCGGCCGAGCCCGAGACCGCCTGCCACTCCGTGTCCACGACCTCGCTGCCATCGAGGGCGTCGTTGCAGGAGAGGGCGCTCACGTTGGTGCCTTGACGCAAGACCAACGTCGCATCGGTCGCCAGATCGAGGGTGGCCGAGGCCGTGCCGCCCGCGTCGTAGGCCGCCTGGGCCAGGCCCTCGGTGTAGGTGAAGACCAGGCTCAGGCTCCCGTCCGGGCTGTCGTGGGTCATGATCAGGTCGGCGCAGCCACCGGGATCGTCCAAGGACTCCAGGTCTGGGGGATCGACGTCGGTGTCGGCATCGGTGTCGGAGTCCGTGTCGGAGTCCGTGTCGGAGTCCGTGTCGGAGTCCGTGTCGGAGTCCGTGTCGGCGTCACTCTCCTCGCCGGTGTCGTCGGCGTCCTTGTCGCCACAGGCCACAACGAGGCTCATGAGCAAGAGGGCCGTCCAGGGGGCGCAAGTCGGGGTCATGGTCTCTCCGGGGGCGCACGGTCACCCCTCCCTCCCGCATCGTCAAGGAGAAACCCCAGCGGAGCCCACCGAGCTGACCGTGCTCGATCCTCGAGCAGCCGCCTAGGGCGTGGCGATCTCCACGAGCTGCGCCTCGTCGCACTCCCACCACTCCGGGTCCATGACCGGGGCGCCCTTCACGTCGTGGTAGCCGCGGATCTGGACGCGATCGCCCTCCTTCACCGCCGCGAAGGAGGTGTCGGAGCCCTCACACTGGAAGCCGTCGTCGAAGATGATGGCGAACTGTCGGATCTGCCGAGTGCCCTGCTCGCCCTGGTGCATGCCGCCCTTGTGGAAGGTGGCGATGCGCATGACCGTGCCCTCGTGGTGGATGGGGAACAGGCGGGCCAACACACCACGGGCCCCCCAGAGGCTGACCAGCAGCAACCCCAGGACACCGACAGAGATGAGGACCCACTTGCGCATGCAGACTCCGAGGGTGCTACGCCGATGACAGGACTCTATTGCGTCCGACGGCCGGACCGCCTGCACTACGCTGGGTCGGGTCCCCCTCGAGAGGCGCCATGAAGGACCGGATCGTCGTTCTGACGGGCGCCGCCGGCGGGATCGGCACCGCCATCGCCCGACGGCTCGCCCGGGCCGGCGCCAGGCTGGCCCTCGTCGACCGGGACGAGGCGGGCCTCGACGCCCTCGCGACCGCCCTGAGCGGCTCACAGGCCCAGGTCAGCACCCACCTCTTCGACCTGCGTGAGCTCGCTGAGCTCGACCAGCTCGCCCATGCCGTGGTGGCCGCACACGGCGGCGTCGACGTGCTCATCAACAACGCCGGTGTGACGGTCCACGGTCCCCTGGTGTCCCAGTCCGCCGAGGACGTCGCGCGGGTGATCGGCGTCGATCTGCACGCGGTCATCGAGACGACCCGGGTCTTCCTGCCCCGGCTCCGGGGCCGCCCGGGGGCCCACGTGGTCCACATCGCGTCCATGGCCGGGCTGCAGGGCTTTCCCTTCCAGTCGACCTACAGCGCCGCCAAGTTCGGCCTGCGCGGCTTCGGTCAGGCCCTGCGCCCCGAGCTCGCCGCCATGGGCATCGGGTGCAGCACCATCCTGCCGGGCACCATCGCCACGGGCTTCCTGCGCGACACCCCCACCCACGATGCGGTCAGCTCGGCGCGACTCGCGAGCTTGATGGAGCGCTTCGGGACCTCCCCCGATCGCGTGGCCGCCGCCGTGACCCACGCCCTGCGGTGGAACCGGGCCGAGGTCCGCGTGGGCTGGGACGCCCACCTCCTCGCCCTGACCCGCTGGATGTGTCCGCCCCTGCTGCCTTGGCTGCTGGGCTTGATGCTGCGCCGCGGCTTCTTCGGGGCCACCAAGCCATGACCGCACGTGCCCTCGACCCCCTGCAGCTCGCCGGCCTGGAGCTCGGGAATCGCTTCGTGAAGACGGCGACCTACGAGGGGCTCTCCCCTGAAGGACGCGTGTCCGACGGGCTCATCGCCCACCACGCAGACCAGGCCCGCCACGGCGTCGCCCTCACCACGGTGGCCTACGCAGCAGTGCATCCCAGCGGCCGTACCTTCGCCGACCAGCTCCTCGTCACCCGCGACGCCGGCCTCGACCGCCTGGCGGACGCGGTCCACTCTGCCGGCGGGCGCGTGAGCCTCCAGCTCTCCCACTGCGGCGGCTTCTCGAAGCATCGCGCGGGCGGTCGCCCCATGGGCCCCTCCTTCGCGCTCAACGCCTACGGCCTGGCCTACGGCCTCCCCTTCGTGCGGCCCATGACCCCCGACGACATGGCCGAGACCGCCGCTGCCTACGCCGAGGCCGCGGCCATCGCCGTGGACGCAGGCGTCGACGCCCTCGAGCTCCACTGCGGCCACGGCTACCTGCTCTCGCAGTTCCTCTCGCCCGCCATCAACCGCCGCCGCGACGACTACGGCGGCTCGCTGGCCAACCGGCTTCGCTTCCCCCTCGAGGTGGTCCACGCCATCCGAGCACGGGTGGGCGAGGCCGTGCCCCTGCTGGCCAAGATCAACCTCCACGACGGGATCCGAGGCGCCACCGGCGACGAGGCCGTGCCCATCGCGAGGGCCCTGGTCGAGGCCGGGGTGCACGCCATCGTGCCCTCGGGCGGCCTCGTGCAGCGCTCGGCCTTCTACCTGTTGCGCGGTGAGGTTCCCCTGAGCGACATGGTGCGCGCCGAGTCGTCCTGGCTCCAGCGCATCTCCATGCGGATCCTGGGGCCGCTGCTGGTGCGGCGCTTCCCCTACAGCTCCAGCTTCTTCCGAGAGCAGGCACGGGCCCTGGTGGACGCCGTCGACGCCCCGGTGGGCCTGCTCGGGGGCGTCGACTCGGCGGCGGCCGTCCGCGAGGCCATGGCGCAGGGCTTCTCCTTCGTGGTCATGGGACGGGCCCTGCTCGCCGACCCAGACTTCATCGAGCGCATGGCCGCGGGCGAGGACGTGGTGTCGCGCTGCACCCACTGCAACCAGTGCGTCGCCCGCATGGACCAGGGCGTGGCCTGCGTGCTCGATCTCCCCCAGACCTGAGCCCCCGACGCCCTACCAGTGGCCCACCTCGGGCACCGCGAGGCCCGTG
>JAERSX010000073.1 GCA_016845285.1 Deltaproteobacteria bacterium
GCACAGCTCCAGGCGAAGGCTGCAGGCGGCTGCGATGAACGCGGCAGCACCGAGCTCGGTCTTCCAGCCACGCCCTTCACAGGCAAAGGCGCACACGAGGAGCGCGTGGGGGAGCATGACCGGGTAGGCGCTGGTGCTCCAGGCCGCATGCTCCGCCAGCAAGGCCACCGCGAGACCGGCCCACAGCCCGGCACGACCACCGAAGCGGCGTCGGGTCCAGAGGGCCGTCGCCAGCACCGCCACCGCCCCGCTGACCACGCTCAGGCCCACCAGCACCCGGGGGTCCTGCGTGACGCGCCCGAGCAGCTCCGCCAACCCCAGGAGCGCCGGCAGCGCCTGGGTCGATGCGTCGGGTGGGGCCCCATTCATGGCTGCCACGTACAGGCGCTCGTGGCCGTCGAAGCGGAGGCGCTCCCAGCTGGGCACCCACACGAGGCGAACCACCAAGGCCACCACGAGGAGCCCGATCCCAGCGAGCAGATCCCGGACACCGGCGGCGTTGCGGGACAGGCTTCCTCCTCGCGCGCAGCCCCGAGCCTACCGGACTCCTGGTCCGCCATCGGGTCACTTCCTCGCAGCGACCGTGCCGCCCGCGCTCCGATCCGTGCTTCGCTGTGGCCGTGGCACCCCCCTCCCACGCCGGGTCTCGCGCCCAGAAGCTGGCCTCACTCGCCGCGGTGACCCTCGCTTGCGCGGCGGCGCTGTGGCTGCTGCGTTCGCCTCTGGCGCACTTCGACACAGCGGTGTGGGGACCGGAGCACCCCTGGGTGCATCGGGACTTCCTCGGGGCCTGGTGGCTCTTCTGGGCAGCCGGGGAGCCCGAGGGCATCGGAGGCTGGCTGGCCCACCAGAACTGGCCCGACGGCGGCCTCGACCTCCGCCACCACATCCCAAACCCCTTCGACGCCTGGCTCCTGGGGCCCTGGGTGGATCCCACCGACGGCGCGGCCTGGTGGAACCGCATGCAGCTGGCCCACCATCTCGCCAACGTGGGCACGGCGGCGCTCCTCGCGCGCGCCTTGGGTGGGCGCCTCCTCGCCGCAGCCGCTGCAGGCGCGCTGGTGGCGGCCTCCCCGGTGATGCTCCACGAGATCGCCGGGGGACGCACGCTCTCGGGCGCCGTCTGGCCAGGACTGCTGGCGTTGGTCTTCTTGATCCGAGACCGCCCCGTGATCGCCGGACTCCTCGTGGGCGTCCAGGGGCTCTGCTACGTCTACAGCGGCCTGCTGGTGGGCCTGGCTGCGCTGCTGCTGCGGCCCCACCCCGGGCTCTTCTCCGCGCTCCTGATCATGGGGCCCTACCTGGCCTGGCTGGGGCCAGCAGGCGACGCGCTGAGCGGCCGCGCCCCGCCCGCCGGCTACACCTCGATGCCGCTGGCGGGGCTGGTGGGGCAGGCCTCCTTGCCCCCCCCCATGCGCTGGTGGCCGCTCCTCTGGCTCTGCCTCGGCGGCCTCTTCGTCCGCACACCCCGCTCTCGGCTGCGCGCCTGCGCCAACGCTCGCGTGTGGCGGCCCTCGTCCGCTCGCCTCGGGCTGACCTTGCTCCTGCTGGTGGGCGTGGCCCTCGGTCCCTCCCTGAGCTGGCAACGCACCGATCCCGGCGTGGCCTCTCCCCTCGCCTGGGCCATGTGGACCATGCCTCCGCTCTCGCGCATGCACCATCCCGTCCGCGCACTGCTCCTGGCGATCCCGCTGCTGGCTGCGGTGGGGGCCCGCGCGCGCCTACCCAGGGTGGTCTGGCTGGCCGTGTTCGCCCTCTGCCTCACCCGCGCCGCGCCCATGAACCTCGCCGCCACCGCTGAGGCGAGCCCCACGCCACCTGGGACCGAGGCCATCGCCTGGCTGACCGACACCCCCGACGTGGGAGCCATCGTCGACCTGGGTGCCACCCTGGCCGAGCCCTTGGCCCTGCAGACCCTCCACCGTCGTCCCGTCCTCACCGGCTTCCGCGCGGCCGGCAGCCGCCGCGACGACACGTCTCGCGCCCTCGCTCAGGCACTGCAGGCCTGGCGCGACGGCGATCCCTCCCCCTCGCTGCCCAGCCAGCTGCGCGCCGCCGGCTACTCCCACGCCGTGGAGGTCATCCGCCCCGGACGCACGCTGCCCGATCCCAGCACCCTCTTCGGCCCTCCGGTGCACGAGACCGAGGGCGCTGTGATCTACGCCGTCCCCTGAGCCCCGCGGGTGCGGCTAGGGCGCATCCAGGAAGGCGAGCATCTCACCCACGTCGACCAGCTTCTCCCGAGGCTTGCCGGCCTCTCGGCCGCGCCGCTGCTCCTCGGCGTCCAGACGCTCCCACTCTCCCCAGCTCACGGGCCGCCCGCCGTGGGCGCGCACCACATCGGCCAGGTCACCCCCCTCGAGGGCTGCCCCGCTCTTGCCAGCCAGATCTTCGATGAGGTGGTTCACCGTCGCGATGCTGTCGGCCTTGTTCGTGCCGATGAGTCCACTCGGACCACGCTTGGCCCAGCCCACCACGTACAGCCCGTCCACCGGCTCGTCCCGGTCGCGGTCCCAGACCCGACCGCCCTGGTTGGGGATGACACCCCAGTCGTCGCGGAAGGGCACGCCGGGAATGGGGCTGCTGCGGTAGCCGATGGCGGTGAAGGCGAACTGGGTCGGCAAGCGCCAGGTCTCCTCGGTGGCCTCGGGACGCACACGGCCATCGCGGAAGCGAAGCACGTTGCGCCGAAGGACGACGTGGGTCAGCCGACCGTCTTGGCCCTCGAAGGCGATGGGGGAGACCCGGAAGGCCATGCGCAGGCTGCGAGCCGTGTCGTCACGGGAGCGAGCGGCGAGGTCGTCGAGGACAGTGAGGTTCTTCTGGGCTTCCCGGACATCGGCACCCGACGCGAGCCAGGCGGCGGTGGCTGGATCCCGAACCATCTCTTCGGGATCGACCACCACGTCGACCCCCACGAGCTGACCGAGCTCGCGTGCTTCCTTGGGGGTGAAGGCTGCCTGCGCTGGCCCTCGGCGGCCCAGCATGAGGACCTCGCTCAAGGTGCTGCGCTCGAGGCGCGCCAACGCGTGGGCTGGCATGTCGGTCTCGGCGAGCTCAGCGGTGCTCCGACAGAGCACCCGAGCCACGTCCACCGCCACGTTGCCGTTGCCGACGACCACGGCGCGATCGGCCTCGTCGAGGGCATACACCCGATCGGTGTAGTCGGGGTGGCCGTTGTACCAGAACACGAATTCGGCGGCACTGTGCACGCCCTCCAGGTCCTCGCCCGGGATGCCCATGGCCTTGCCGTGCTCGGCACCCGTGGCGTAGATCACCGCGTCGAAGCGCGTGTGGAGCTCGCCGACCGGCAGGTCCTGGCCCACGTGCACATTGCCCAGGTAGCGGACGCGCTCGTGCCCCGCGGTGCGGGCGTAGACACGCTCCACCCGCTTGATCTTGCCGTGGTCGGGGGCGACGCCGCCCCGCACCAGACCGTAGGGCGTGGGCAATCGATCGAGCAGGGTGACCTCGACCCTCAGATCGCGCCTTCCAACCAGCGACGCCGCCGCGTAGAAGCCCGAGGGGCCGGCGCCCACGATGGCGACCCTCAGGGGCCGCTCCACCGAGCCCCGCAGGGGGCTTTCCACCTCCACGCTCATGGTTCCCCTTCGCCGCACGGCACCTGTGTTCACCGGGATTAAGCGGCCACAGGGTACTGCAACCGCCGAGTTCGTGCATGAACCCCTTTGGGCGTCGGCAGTCGCCGGCTGTCGCTGGCCCACACGAACCCCGGCGTCGGTCGAGGGACCCACACCCCAGATGGCGCCCTCGATCGACACCCCTTCGACAGGGAGCGGGGGTGTAGCGTGCCCCGATGGCCGCCTCGGATCAGCTGCGCCGTGCCCTCGCCGCACGCACCCGACTCCTCGTCGGAGGCCTCGTCCTCCTCGGCCTCCTCGCCCTGGCCGTCGGCCGTCAGCGGGCCCTCGCGCCCCTCTCTCCGCCAGACCTCGCCTTCTTCCACCAGTCCACCTGGAGCGCCACCCAGGGTCTCGGATTCGCCCAGACCGCCCTGCCCTTCGACGGCCAGACCTTGCTGGGCTGCATCCACTTGAGCCCGGTGCGCCTGCTGTGGGTGCCCGTGTACTGGCTGGCGCCCCACGTCGAGACCCTGGTGGCACTCCAGGCGCTGGCCATCGGCCTCACCGCCTTGCTCGCCGGGTCGGTGGCGCGCGCAGCAGGCGCGAGCGCAAAGCTGGCGACAGCCATGGTGCTGCTGGCGGGCCTTCACCCCATGAGCATCGGCCTCGCCACCGCCGACGTGCGGCCCTTGGTCTTCTTGGCCCCTGGAGTGCTCGTCGCGGTGCTGGGCCTGCTCCGAGGTCGCGTGGGCCTCGTGCTCCTCGGGGCCCTGGGTGTGATCGCGGCGCGCGAAGAGGCCGTCTGGGTGCTCAGCGCACTCCTGCCTTTCGCCCTGCTCAGAGGTCGCTCCGGCTGGAAGGCCACCGTCGCGCTGGCCCTCGGCATCGCCCTGGCCGCGGCCCTCCCGCTCCTCGCCTGGGGACGCCTGTCCAACATCGCCGCCACCCCCGATCACGCCGCGGTCTGGGCGCAGATCGAAGCTGGCAGCCGCAGCCTGTTCCGCGATCGCAGCGAGACCATCTTCGGGCTGCTGAGCCTGGCCATGCTGCCCATGGCCCTTCGCACCCCGCTCCTGCTCCTTCCAGCGCTCGCCGCCTGGGCCTACCTGGCCACCTTCTCCGGCCTCGAGCTGGCTGTGACGGGCGAGCCCGGTGTGCACTACCTGGCGGT
>JAERSX010000074.1 GCA_016845285.1 Deltaproteobacteria bacterium
CTGCTCGATGACGTGGATGTCCAGGTCGTAGCGCGACGTCACACCGCGGGTGTGCACGCTGACCTCTCCGTGCCTGCCCCGATCAAAGAGACGGCCGTCCGATGGGCGCATGCTCCCAAGGCCAACCGCAAGCTCGCGAACAGCATGCGCCAGAGAACAGCGAAGGAGGCAGCCTATTGCCCGGCACGCCGACAACGGAGTGCAGCAACCCTGGGGGACCTGAGAGAATCGGCCCATGAAGCTCCGTGCCGTCGAGACCACGCCCAACCCCAACTGCATGATGCTCAAGGTCGACCACGACTTCGGCACCCGGTCGGTGACCATCGCAGCCGACGACCTCCACCTGGAGCGCGCACCGCCGGTGGTACGAGACCTGCTGGCCATTGCGGGTGTGCGCTCTGTCTTCTTGGCCCGAGACTTCATCACGCTCACCCGACGCGGTGGCGCGGACTGGAAGCCGATCCTGGAGGCCGCCGGCCAGCTGTTCGGCGCGACGGATGGAGCCAGCGCGTCGGCGTCCCAAGAGGGCGTGGACCCGAGCGCCGGCCTGGAGCCGGTGGAGATCGCGGTGCTCGAATTTCGCTGCTTGCCCAGCCAGGTTCGGGCCACGTCCGGTGAGAGCCAGAGTCGGGTGGCGTTGCCCGAACGTTTCTCCCAGGAGCTGACCAAGGTGCTGGAGACGGTGTCGGCGAACTACCTCCGCGAGCGAGGCTGGCGTGCCCTGGAGCCTCGGTTTGGGGACCCAGCGGAGATCGCCCAGATGGTCGCGGACGAGCTCGACAGCAGCATCCCGGACGACCTGCTGGCTCGACTGGGAGCCGCCGCCATCGCGGACCAGGAGCCACGACGCACGGTGGCCCCACGCCGAACGCAGGAGGCCCTGCTGCACGACCTCACCCACGCCGACTGGAAGCTACGGCTGGCCGCCATCCAGGTCATCAAGGTCGACGACACCAGCGTGTCTGCAGTCATCGCCGCCTTGAGGGACCCCAAGCCCGCCGTGCGCCGATGGGCCGCCGCGGGCATGGGGTCGAGCGCCCGTGTCGAGGTGGTGGCGCCGCTGTGCGAGGCGGTGGTCTCCGACCCGTCGGTGATCGTGCGACGCGCGGCCGGCGACTCGCTGAGTGACCTGGGAGACAGTGGGGCCATCGCAGCGATGTGTCGTGCCCTCTCGGACGTCTCCCATCTCGTCCGTTGGCGTGCGGCGCGCTACCTCAACGAACAGGGCGATGACTCCGCAGTCCAGGCCCTCGACGAAGCCATCGCATCCGAGGGTGACTTCGGCGTTCGCATGGAGATGGCGACCGCTCGAGAGCGCATTCGAGGCGGAGGCGCGTCTCAGGTGCCCATGTGGCTCCGTCTGTCGCGGGGAGCGAAGCCGATGCGACCTGACCCCAACACGGGACCAACGCAGGTGACAAAATGACCAACTCGCCTTCCGTTCTGTCCGAGATCTCCCGGCGCACCGTGGGTCACTACAACGACAGTGCCGCGTCTTTCTGGGCCGGCACCCGAGACCACGATGTCTCTCAGAACATCCAAGCCCTCACCCAAGCCGTGAAGGCCCAGCCCCCTGCGAAGATCTTGGACTTCGGCTGCGGGCCGGGGCGAGATCTCATGGCGCTGAAGAACCTGGGGCACGATCCGGTCGGACTGGACGGTTCCGAGAGGTTCTGCGAGCTCGCGCGACAACACTTCGGCGGCCTCGTGCTCCACCAGGACTTCCTCTCCCTCGACCTTCCGTCCGAGCACTTCGACGGGATCTTCGCCAACGCCAGCCTCTTCCACGTCCCAAGCCAAGAGCTTCCGCGGGTGCTTCGGGAGCTGTGGCAGTCCCTTGTTGCCGGCGGAGCTCTGTTCGCGTCCAACCCAAGGGGAGACAATGCCGAGGGGTGGAACGGAGATCGCTACGGGGCTTACCACGACCTGCCTGCGTGGCGAGGATTCATGAACGACGCTGGATTCGTTGAGCTCGACCACTACTACCGACCCTCCGGCCGCCCCCGAGCTCAGCAACCTTGGCTGGCAAGTACGTGGCGAAAGGGAGCCTGAGCCAGCGCGCTACCAGGCGCAGCTCGAGGGACGGGTACCCCTGGACCGGACGCGCACCTACACCCTGTCCACGAACAGCTGGAGGTTGAGGGGCGCGCCGCGGATAGTGAGCATTAGCTGCTTCGGCCGAGTACATCTCGGTCAGGCTACCTCGGCGCGTGCCCGGTTTGGTTGGCTGGCGGCGCCGAGGCCACGCTGAGGGGATGCATCCGGTCGCCCTTGGTGGCGTGGAGGCCGTCTTCGCGGGCCCTTGTAGGTGTGCCGACGCAGCGGTGCCCACGAAGACGCCAGGAGGGTCCCGTGTCCGGCTTCAGCCGGCGAGGGCGCTCGAGGTGGGGGGCGCTCTGGCGGCCTCTGCGAGGCCTACGAGGATGCGGGTGGTGGCTGGCGGGTGGAGACCCGGTGTGGAGCACCACGGCCCTGCGACGCATCTTTTTGTCGCAGCGTGGGCAGTGCCATCCCAGGGCTCCGAACGTCCGCCAGAGCAGATAGCTCCAGGGCAGCCAAGCTCTTCGCTGCGATCCTCTGCGTGCAGCACGTGCGGGGCGGACCAGGGTTGGGAATGTCGCCCATCCTGATGTGATGGCTCGGAACAAGGACGTTCTTGCCAGGCCTGGGGGCGATCCATCCAGCCCTCGAGCACCAAGACGGCTCAGCCCGCCTCTTGGACGAGGTCGTCGCCTTGCCAGAACTCAGCCATCTGGACCAAGGACTCGCCATCGGTGCCATCGTCGAAGTCGAGGGCGACCCGCAACCCACACCGGCCTTACCAGTCGGCACCCGCCGGCCCGCCGTAGGCCCCGATGTCGGAGGTCGTCCCATCGGCATCGGTGATGCTGGTGTCGCCTGCATCGATGAGCGCCGAGCTGCTGGACAGGGTGAGGTCCCAGTCGAGGCTGTCGGAGCTGCTGGTGTCGGTGTAGTCGGGGTCTTCCTCGATGACGACCTGCCAGTCGGCGAAGGCCGTGCGGCCGTAGGGCGAGGAGCCGTTGTCGTAGAAGTTCGAGTAGGTGGCGGTGAAGGAGCCGTAGCTGTCCTTGTCGAAGGCACCCTTCGAGTTCTCGCTGGTGGTGCAGTCGCTCACCGAGGTGTTCTTGACCACCACCCAGGTGTCGGAGGCGATGTAGAAGGCGCCGCCGACGGTGCTGGAGGCCGACACCCAACACCCGACGACGTCGGTGTTGGTGACGGTCAGCACCCCTGTCGAGTTGCCGAAGGTCGCGGTGGCGCCGGTCGTGCAGTCGCTCTCGTGGTCGGTGAAGATGCCGTTGGTGATGGTGGCGTCGCTGCCTTCTCGGAGGCTCAGCGCGGCGCCGCCGCAGACGTAGTCGCCACCGGTCGTGTTCGCGGCGAAGCGCACGTGGTCCATGGTGATGTCCACCTCGTCGACGGCCCGGATGGCACCCCCGAAGGCATAGGCGCTCGAGCCAGTGGACTCCACCCCGTTGCCAGACACCTCGACGTGATCGAGGTTCAGCTCAGACGAGGTGCCTGCGTAGACGGCGCCGCCATACGCCAGCGAGTCGGAGGTCAGGGTGTTGCCGCTCACCTCGGAGTCCGTCAGCGTCGCCGTCGAGGCGAGGACGGCGAGCCCGGCGCCGTAGCCGTTGCTGGTGTCGCCGTGGTTGTCTGTCACGAGGCTGCCGTCGGCGGTCAGCGTGCCGTAGCGAACGTACACGCCCGTCCCCTGGCAGAGCGACTCGACGCAGCTGTTGCCCGACACGATGACGTCGGAGAGGGTCAGGTTGGCCTCGTCGACGTACAGGCCCGCCCCCTTGGACGCCTCACCGCCGGTCACGGTCACGCCCGTCAGGATCGCATCCTCGTCGCTGGTCGCGCTGACCACCGGGCCGCTGCCGCCGCCGTCGATCACCGTGTTCGCCGAGCCCTCGGCCCCCATGATCTCCGCGTCGACCCCACCGAAGTCGAGGGTCTCGGTGTAGGTGCCCGCGGCAACACAGATCAGATCGCCATCGGTGGCCTGGTCGAGGGCCTCCTGGATGGTCGCGTGCTCGTCGGGGACCATGAGCCCCGCGTCGTCGGAGCCGTCGCAGTCGTTGTCGAC
>JAERSX010000075.1 GCA_016845285.1 Deltaproteobacteria bacterium
GTGTTGTACTGGGCGCCCTTGAGCCCGTAGCCGGAGTCGCCCACGCCCAGGTAGAGCTCGACGGGACCGCCGGTCCAGCGGCCCGCGAGGCCGACCGTGCCGAAGAAGACCTCCGCGGGGCGCATGTCGTAGAGGCCCAGATCGCCCATGTACTCCCAGAGCGTGCCCATCCTCCACTCGACGCCCGGGATGGCCACGTTGCCGGCCCGCACGAAGAGCCGGGAGACCCGCCAGGCATCGAGGCTGCCGTTGCTCCACTCGGCGCTTCCGATGCCGCCGCCCTCCACGCGAAAGAGCAGGTCGGCGTAGGGCTCGGCCGCTCGGGGATCGCGCTCCAGCAGGGTGTACTTGAGCTCGAGGGCGCCGTAGGGCGTCTCGTTGAGCAGTCGACCGTGGAGGTTCCAGTAGCCGAGCTGGTTGCCGCCCCCGAGCATGTCGGGGCGGGTGCCGACGCGGAAGTAGCCGGCCGCCTGCGCGCGGCTGGCCTCGGCCGGGGAAGCAGCAAGGAGCGCCGCCAGCAGAATCACTGGTCCTCCACCAGGATGACGAAGGAGCGGCCGACGGCCGTGTAGGCGTTGTCGTCGAGGACCACACCGTCGTCGAGGTCGATGTTGGCCGACAGGTACGGGTCGAGGCTGGGGTTGTCGTCGAACCAGCCGCCCTCGCCCTTCTGGGTGGCGGTGGCCGGCATGTCGAACCAGGCCTGCGTGTCGACGACCACCCGCCAGGTTCGCCCGCTCGGCAGGGTGAAGGCCACGTCGCCCTCCTCCTGGTTGATCAACACGAAGATCTCGGGCTCGTCGAAGGTTCCGTCGTCGTAGTAGTGGATTCCCACGTGGCGGTTCGACCAGTCGTCGTCGCCCATGTCGTTGCCCGAGGCGTTCTTCCAGGAGAACGGCATGGTGTCGCGGGCGTCGCCGTACTCGGTGGGAGCCAGGGCGTAGGCGTGGTCCTTGCGGAACTGGATGAGCTGCCGCACGAAGTCGTGCATGCGGTAGCGGTCCCAGTTGTAGGAGCTCTGCCACTCACCCCAGCGGTACCAGTTCCAGGCGTTGTCGGCCCAGGTGCTGTAGGCGTTGTTGTTGCCGAACTGGGTGCGCATCCACTCGTCGCCCCCCAACAACAGGGGCGTGCCGTGGCTCACCAGCATGGCCGCGAAGAAGTTGCGCATGATCTGACGCTTGAGGTCTTCGTCGACCCAATTGCGGCTGCGGTTGTGGCTCTCGCCAGAGTCTTCGTCGCACCAGGCGCTCGTGGGGTCGTCGCAGCAGATGGGGTTCAGCAGCCCACAGCCGTTCTGCTTCTCTTCATACGAGGTGAGGTCGTAGAGGGTGAAGCCGTCGTGCACCGTGATGAAGTTGACCGTGTGGTACGGCTTGCGGCCGTTCCAGCCGTAGGTCCCCTCCGTGCCCGTCATGACCGTGCCGCCGTCCCAGGGATCGGCGCTGCTGAGCTTCCAGTCGTCGTCCGACATGAAGTCGCGCCACCAGTCGCGGAAGTAGGGGTTCCACTCCCCCCAGGCCACGGCCGTGTCGTCGCTGCTGGCCGGGAAGCCACCGATGCCGGGACCGGTGCCACCCGCGGTCCAGGGCTCCGCGATGATGCGGGTGTTGGCCGCCCGCAGGATGGGGTCGTCGATGATGGTCTGGAGGATGGTCTCGGCAGGGTCGACGTAGTCGTTGTAGTTGCCGTCGGGCTCGCCCAGGATCCCGGCCAGATCGAAGCGGAAGCCGTCGACGTGGAGCTCCTGCACCATGTAGTGCAGGGAGTCCATGATGAGCCGCTCCATGGGGATGTGGTTGGGGCGGGTCTGGTTGCCCACGCCGGTGTTGTTCCAGTAGGTCTGGCCGTCGGAGGACAGCGCGTACCACGACGCATTGTCGAGGCCACGCATGCTGTACAGGCTCGCGACCTCCTTGGGATCGAAGTTGACCTCCGTCGCGTCGTCGTAGCTCTCGAAGTACAGCTTCTCCCGCCACAGTCCGCCCTCGCCGGTGTGGTTGTAGACGACATCCACGATGACCTCGACGTCGTGCTGGTGGAGCTGGTCCACCATCCACTTGAACTCGTCGATGATCTCGAAGGCCTCGCCCGTGGCGGCGTAGTCGGCCGAGTACTCGAGCTCGGGCGCGAAGAAGCTGAGGTTGTTGTAGCCCCAGTAGCCGCCGTCCAGCGGCTTCTCGTGGATGGGCAGGAGCTCGACGCCCGTGATGCCCAGATCCTGGAAATACGCGGCGTTCTCGCCCATGCCGCGGAAGGTTCCAGGGTGGTCCACGCCGCTGGCGGGGTTCTTGGTGAAGCCCTTGGGGTGGACCTCGTAGAGGATCAGATCGGCCGGGCCGTGGCCGGGGTGGTCACCACTCTCGCGGGCGGCGAGCCACTCCTCTTCGTGGGCCGACCACTCGTAGTCGCTGTCGACCACGACGGTCTTCATGGAGGCGCCGTACGTCAGCTCGTGGCGCATGGGCCCCGTTCCGAGCGAGGCCTTCGACCAGTCGTGGTCGCGGTGGTACGCGAAGCTGTAGGGGTCGGTGAGCAGCTTGTTGGGGTTGAAGCGGTTGCCCTGGCCGTCCACGTCGGCCTTGAAGCCGATGGTGGAGCCCGGGTAGTAGCTCTCGTCGTACTCCCAGTTGGGGCCCCACGCGACGTAGCCGTAGTGCAGGCCGTGGCCGACACCCTCGACGTAGATGTTCCAGAAGGCACCCTGGTTCTCCATGGGCACCTGAAACGTCGGCAGATCGGACTCGGGATCGTCGAAGAGCAGCAGCTCCAGGCGGTCCGCCCGCTCCGAATACACCGTGAAGTTCACGCCGCGATCGACCAGGGTGGCGCCCATGTGATCCATGGTCGCGATGTCGTCCCAGCTCAGCGAGGGTGCCAGCGACTCCGTGTGGTAGATGCGGATGTAGTCCTCGCTCGCACAGCCGGCCTGCAACACGACGACGAGTCCGAAGATCACGGCGTCGTAGCGACTGGAAGTGAAGCGGGACATGACACGTCTCCTGCGTGACTCAAAGTAGAGTTACCCATGTGCCTCACCGGCGCAAGGATCCGGGGCGGCCTGCCCAGGGTAGCCGGGGCCGACCACACAGGTCAGTCAGAGCAGCGGCAGGACTGCCCGCTGGCGCTGCCCAGGGCCGCCATCGGGCGCCTCGAGACGGGTACCTGCAAGGGCCAAGAAGCGGCGGGGCAACAAAGGGTTGAATAAGCTGGGGCCCTGACCGTCGAAGGGGGCTGCACACCCCCCGTTCCTCGATGGACACCGGAGAGCCCGTGAAGCGAACCCCCATCTTCCTGGCCGTCCTCGCCGGCCTCACGACAGGCTGTTCCGGCGACGTCGATGACTTCATCTTCGAGCGCTACTTCGTCCGCCTCGATGCCGAGTCCGCTGACGTGGCCAACATCGTGAGCGCCCTCTCCAGCGAATTCGCCTTCGAGCCGCTCCATGTCTACGACAGCGTGTCCGAGGGCTTCAGCGTGGTGCTGCCCAACGGCATCATCGACGAGGTCGAGAACACCGAATTCGTCGACTACATCGTGCCCGACGAGCCCCAGGACCTCACCCCACCCGACGACTCCGACTCCGACATCGAGCTGGGCGAGGACGAGGTGCCCTACAGCCTGCTGCGCATCGGCGCGCCCTACGTGGGCTCCGCCGACCTCACGGCGGTCGAGGTGGCGGTCATCGACACGGGCATCGACAGCGGCCACCCCGATCTCAACGTGGTGGGCGAGTTCGACGCCGTGGCCGAGGGCGGCGGTGAGGCAGCCCCGGGCGAAGATCCCAACGGACACGGCACCCACGTGGCCGGCACCATCGGCGCCATCGCCGACCAGGCCGGCGTGGTGGGGGTGGCTCCCGGTGTGCCCCTGCACGCGGTGCGTGTGCTGGACGGAGACGGCTCCGGCTACACCTCCGACATCGTCGCCGGCCTCGAGTACGTCGCCGACAACCCCGAGATCCTCGTGGTCAACATGTCGCTGGGCGGCGCCATGTCGTCCGGCCAAGACCAGATGGCCGAGGCCATCCAGGCCCTCGAAGACATGGGCGTCACGGTCTGCATCGCCGCCGGCAACGAAGGCCAGGACACCGCCAACGTCACCCCCGCCGGTCACGACCTCGGCATCGTGGTGAGCGCCTACGACGCATCCAGCGGAGACCGCGGCTTCGCCGGCTTCTCCAACTATGGCGACGAGGTCGACATCGCGGCCCCCGGCGTCGACATCGACTCCACCTGGCCGGGTGGCGAGTACGCCGCCATCAGCGGCACCTCGATGGCCACCCCCGCCGTCGCCGGCGCTGCCGCCGTCGCCATCGCCGTGGGCGGCCCCATGGACGCCTCCGAGATCCGCCAGCTCATGATCGACACCGCCGAGCAGGACTTCACCGGCCAGGGCGGCGAGCACCCCGAGGGGCTCCTCGACGTCGAGGCCATGGTCGACGCCCTCGAGTAGAGCGCCGATCGCGGCCGTGCCGAGCTAGCCGCAGGCGCTGTACCCACACACATGGCAGGTCTTGCAGCCCTCCTCGAAGGCGAGGTGGCTGCTGCCGCAGTCGGGGCAGGGGCTGAGCACGTCGGGCTCCAGCGTGGCCTTGCGGTGGCTGTCGCCGGCGGTGGCGGCCAGGTAGGTGTCGATGGCCTGGGCGATGCCGTCGGGCGCCGAGAGCACCTTGTTGGGCCCGAAGCCCACCGCACGGTCGCAGGAGATGCCGCGGAGCTGGTCGCGCACCTCGTCGAGGGGGATGCCGTGTCGCAGCACCAGCGAGATCAACCGGCCGATGGCCTCGGTGTCGGCGTTGGCCGCCCCTCCGGCCTTGCCCACGGCACAGAAGACCTCGAAGGGCGCGCCCTCGTCGTCTTCGTTGACGGTGACGTAGAGGTCACCCAGGGGGGACGCCATCTTGATGGTGCTGCCCCGCAAGATCTGAGGCCGGGGCCGCTTGCGGGGGGGCGCCGACGCAGCGACGGGAGCCGTGCCGCCGGTCTTGCCCGTCGACAGGACCTGTTCGGGACGCGCACCGTCGCGGTAGACGGTGACTCCCTTGGTGCCGAGCTTCCACGCCAGCTCGAAGATCTCGCGCACATCGGCAGGCTCGGCTTCCTTGGGGAAGTTCGTGGTCTTGGAGATGGCGGCGTCGGTGTGGGCCTGGAAGGCGGCCTGCATGCGCACATGCCAGGCCGGCGCGATGTCGTGGGCGGTGGCGAAGAGGCGCTGTACCGCCTCGGGCACGTCGGGGTGGTGGACGTGGCCGGTCTCGGCGATGCGATCCATCAAGCCGTCGCTGTGCCAGCCCTGGAGGTGCGCGAGGGCCTCGAAGTCGGCGTTGACCTCGGTCATGAGCGTCTCGGCCTGGTTGCGCTGGAAGGCCACGGCGAAGTGGGGCTCGATGCCGCCGCTGCAGCCCGCGATCATGCTGATGGTGCCGGTGGGAGCCACGGTGGTGAGGTTGCAGTGGCGGAGCCGACGCTCCGGGCGGACCCGGCTACCGTCGGACGCGCGGGCACAGGTGTCGTCGGGGCCCCAGATGGAGCGCGGCCACTCTGGGAAGGGCGTGCGCTCAGCAGCCAACGCCTCGCTTGCGTTCCGGGCGGCCTCGTCCACGAAGCCCATGAGCGCCTTGCCCAGGTCCACGGCCGCTTCAGAGTCGTAGGGAATGCCCAGTCGCACGAGCAGATCGGCCCAGCCCATCACCCCCAGCCCGATGCGCCGGATGGCCTGAGCCCGGGCGGTGACCTCGGGCAGGGGGAAGCGGTTGGCGTCGATGACGTTGTCGAGGAAGTGCACGGCCTCGTGCACCACAGCGCGCAGGCTCTCCCAGTCCACGCGGTCGACGGGAGCGGCACCGGGAAAGCCGGGCCGCACGAACCCACCCACGTTCACGCTGCCCAGGTTGCACACGTCGTAGGGGAGGAGTGGCTGCTCTCCGCACGGGTTGGTGGCCTCGTAGGACCCGAGGTGGGGCACCGGGTTGTCTGCGTTCGCCCGATCGATGAAGAAGATGCCGGGCTCGCCGGTGGCCCATGCGCTCTGCACGATGAGCGCCCAGATCTCAGAGGCCGAGGCCGTCCCGAGCTGCTCCTGCGTGGTGGGGTGGACCAAGGGGTAGTCGGCGTCGGCGCGCAGGGCCTCCATGAAGGCGTCGGTGATGCCCACGCTGATGTTGAAGTTGGTGATCTGCGAGGTGTCGGCCTTGCAGGCGATGAACTCGCGAATGTCGGGGTGATCGACACGCAGGATGGCCATGTTCGCGCCGCGGCGGGTGCCGCCTTGCTTGACCACATCGGTGCTGCGGTCGTAGAGCCGCATGAAGCTGATGGGCCCACTGGCCACGCCGGCGCTCGAGCGAACGTGGTCGCCCTGGGGCCGAATTCCGCTGAAGCTGAAGCCGGTGCCCCCTCCCGACTGGTGGATGAGCGCCATGGAGCGAAGGGTGTCGTAGATGCCGTCCGACCCGTTGGACAGGGTGTCGGAGACAGGCAGCACGAAGCAGGCCGAGAGCTGGCCCAGGGGGCGGCCGGCGTTCATGAGCGTGGGCGAGTTGGGCTCGAAGCGACCGGTGGTCATGAGCCGGTAGAAGGCCCGCGCAGAGCGATCGATGCGGGCGTCGTCGGCGCCGTAGCGGCGGTCCTCTTCAGCGATGAAGCGGGCGACCCGCCAGAACATCGGCTCGGGGGTCGCCGAGGGCGTGCCGGTGGTGTCGCGGCGCAGGTAGCGGCGGGCGAGCACGGTGCGCGCGTTCTCGGTGAGCAAGGCGGGCTCGGGCTCGGGGGGCAGGGTCTCCCAGGCCGG
>JAERSX010000076.1 GCA_016845285.1 Deltaproteobacteria bacterium
GTCTACGGATTCGAGGTCAAGGCCACTGCCGGCACCGCGCTCCGCAGTGAGTACTCGGTCCCGCCGACCCCCATCACCAACAAGGCGGAGTTCTTCCGCTGGCTGCAGAGCTTCTTCGCGGAGTACCTGCTGGCCACGGCTCCCCTCGACGAGATCCTCGGTCGTGACATCGACGATCCCGACGAGGCCGCCGATGCGGTGTTCGAGGCGCTCGGTAAGGACGAGACCCTCAAGAAGCAGTTCCGCGAGTGGCTGAGCCAGCCCTCCGTCTTCAACTTCGTCGCGGCCGTCAACGGCTTCTACGATAACGGCGGCGGCAAGTGCTACGTCTACCTCATGGGCACCCAGGAGATGGGCTGCTCCATCCGTGAGAACCAGGCCGACAAGCTGGGGCTCTACAGCTTCGACGATGTCGACGACATGGCGCTCATGGCTGCTCCGGGCCTCTCCTACGCCCAGCAGAAGGAAGTCCTCGAGTACTGCGAAGTCCGCAAGGACCGCTTCGCCATCATCGACGGCCCGCTCGTCTCCGATGGTGCGATGGACATCCCGGCCTCGCAGAAGGGCTTCGGCGCCATCTACGTGCCCTGGCTCAAGATCACGAAGCCCAGCTGGTTCGTCGGCGATCAGGACCACATCTCCATCAAGGGTCCGAACCGTCGCAAGGTCATCAAGACCGAGAAGAACGAGCTCTACGTGCCGCCCAGCGGCCACGTCGCTGGCATCATGGCCCGCGTGGACACCGATCGCGGTGTGCACAAGGCGCCGGCCAACGAGCTGGTCATGGGCATCACCGGGCTGACCCAGAACATCAACCGCATCGAGCAGGGCCAGTACAACGACCGGGGCATCAACGTCATCCGCGAGTTCAAGGACCGGGGCATCCGGGTCTGGGGCGCGCGCACCTTGGCGACGAAGTCCAACCCCGAGTGGAAGTACATCAACGTCCGCCGACTCTTCATCATGATCGAGCAGTCGATCATGATCGGCAGCCAGTGGGCCGTCTTCGAGCCCAACGACCACACGCTGTGGAAGAAGCTGACGCGTGACGTCCGCTCCTACCTCATGCGGGTGTGGCGCTCTGGCGCGCTCTTCGGTCAGACACCGGAAGAGGCCTTCTACGTCAAGTGTGACGAAGAGACCAACCCCCGGTACCTCATCGATGCGGGCCAGGTGAATGTGCAGATCGGTATCTGCCCGGTCAAGCCTGCCGAATTCGTGATTTTCACCATTGGTCAGTGGGATGGCGGTGCCCTCATCGAGGAAACCGGGTAGGATACTGACGCATCTCCTTCTTTCAGGTCGGTGCGGCGATGGCAACCCCTCGGGGATCAGCCGCATCGACTTGACTCAACGACCGATACGTACGCCATCGCGCATCGGACACCCCGTAAGGAGCCAACAACATGCCGACTGAAGAACTGTTCGGTAGCTACAACTTCCTCCTGGAGATCCAGGGGGTCATCAACGACAACCGCGTGATCGTCGGTGGTTTCAAGAGTGTTTCGGGCATGGATTCCGAAACCGAAATCGTCGAGTTCAAGCAGGGCAACGACATGGTCGTCCGGAAGAAGCCGGGACGTACCACGTACGCCAACATCGTCCTCGAGCGCGGCTACACCGCGACCGATGACCTGTGGCTGTGGCGGAAGAACATCGAGGACGGCAAGATCGACCGGCGCGCTGGTTCGATCATCATCCTCGATCAGGACGGGCAGACCGAGGTCGCTCGTTACAACTTCTACGAAGCCTGGCCCTGCAAGTGGTACGTGCCGGACATGGACTCCGACTCGAGCGCCATGGCGATCGAGAAGATGGAGCTCGCGGTTGAGAAGGTCGAGAGGGCCTGATGGAGTTCAAGACCGAGTACGAGTTCTCTCTCCCGCGGGGGTACGTCGATGGCGACGGCAACCTGCACCGTGAGGGAGTGATGCGCCTGGCCAACGCCAAGGACGAGATCGTTCCTCTGAACGACCTTCGTGTGCAGCGAAATCGGGCGTATTTGATCATCGTTCTGCTTAGCAGGGTGGTCACTCGGCTCGGTTCCATCTCGGATGTGAATACCGGTATGATCGAGAACTTGTTCGCAAGTGATCTCCGGTTTCTCGAAGAGATGTACAACCGGATCAACGAGGACGAGGCCACGGTGACGGTGGCGTGCCCCGAGTGCGGTTCGAAGTTCGAACGGGAGTTCGGCCGCCTGGGGGAATCGTAAGCTACCCCTTGGAGTCAATCTTCAAGGAGGTAGCGTTCATCGCCTACCACTTCCATTGGGATCGAGATCACATCCAGGAGATGTCTCATCGCGAGCGTCATGCCTGGGTAAAAGAGATCTCGGCCATCAATGAGAAGATAAATCAGCCTCGGTGATCCGGAGCGGTCTCACCCCTAGAGGGTGGGGCCGCCTCCATCGGCTTCTCTTGACCCCTTGACCATGGCTTCTTGCCAGGAGGGGTCTTCATGCGCCCCGGACTCGTCGTCCAGCACGCACGCCTCCCAGATCGCAGTAGCGAGCTGGTTCGGTGCGATATCGCCGGTATCATCGGCTTTATTGAGCGTGCGCGATGGCCGGAGGGGGCGACCGAAGGCGACTTCATCGAGATCGTGTTGCGGCGGGATGCGGACCTGTGGGCCCACCCGGACCGAGTGCTCTTCGACCCGGCGGCACGTCGGGGTGTGCGCGACTTCTTCCACAATGGCGGCGATACCGCCCACCTCTTCGGGGTCTGCGTCGACAGCCTCGACGACCTCCGCATGCCTTCGGGTGAGCTGGGGGTGCTGGGTCCGCTGCTCCATCGTCTTCGTGTCGAAGACGACATCGCCCTCATGCTCGTGCCAGCAGCGGCCCACATGGGCTGCGAGATGTCACGCGACGGCGAGATCCGCGCGGATGCCGAGGTGCTCTATGACGAGCTCCTCGCCCACTGCCGCGAGATGAACAACCGCTTCCTGGTGATGGACGCGCCGCGCGGCTTGCACGGCGACCTCCTCGAACGGTGGGTCAAGCGCTTTCGCGAGCGGTACCCCGAGAACCGCTCCTTTGGCGCCATCTACTACCCATGGCTCTGTGAGCGCGACGACGTCTTTCCGCCCAGCGGCGCGGTGGCCGGCCTCTATGCGCGCACCGAGCTCGAGCATCGGCCCTTCGGCGTGAAGTGGCCGCCGGCCAACCAGCCCCTGCGCTCCGTGACCCATCCTCAGGTCGAGCTGGGCTGGGACGAAGCCGGCCGTCTGGCCGAGCAGGCCATCAATCCAATCGTGGTGCAGGCCGGCCGCGGCGTCATCGTCTTCGGAGCGCGCACCCTGACGCACGACCCGAACTACGTGTACGTCAACTCGCGGCGTGTGGCCAACATGATCATGGAGCAGCTCCGGCGTGACACGGAGTGGGCGGTCTTCGAGACCAACAATCCCCATCTGTGGGATGTCCTCGAGCGCGACGTCATGTTCCGCTTGGGTGAGTTTTACAGCGCGGGCTGCCTGGAAGGGCGACGGGCCGCGCAAGGCTATCTGGTGCGTTGCGACGCTGCGGTGAACCCGCCGGAGCTGCGAAACGCGGGCCAGGTCAATGTGCATGTTGCGATGAGGCCGGTGGGGACCACCGAGCAGATCGTCGTTGACTTGCGAATCGGTGGTGACTCCATCTGAGGAGGACGACATGGCGGACTGGCGCGGACGAGGAGGCGGACGGCTTCCAGGGCAGCCCACGATCACGGACCGGAGCAGCTGGGTCGGCGCCGGCAAGGGGCGCGACTCCAGTCAGCCCTCCATCGAGACGGAGGGAGGAGCTGGCAAGGGTGGCGGCCGTGCGGGCAGCCAGCCGACCATCGCCGACTCCGGCTCATGGGCGGGACGTGGCGGAGGCCGTGCGGGCAGTCAGCCCTCCATCGCCGACGGCTCCCAGCTCGGGACGCGGAGCGAGGCGTCGACCATGCCCGCGAACGGTGAGGCCTCGCCCTACGTGGCTGACCCCGAGGGCAACTACATCTTCGCCCTCGAGATCGATGGCTGCGAAGTGGCCCACTTCATGGAGTGTTCCGGCCTCAAGTCGACGACTGAGGTCTACGAGCTCCAGGAAGGCGGCATGAACCACCGGGTGCACAAGCTCCCCGGGCAGAGCCGCTGGGACAACATCCAGCTCCGCTTCGGGGTGTCCAACGACATCACGCTGATGGAGTGGCGCAGCGAGATCCTCGAAGACAGCTTCGACAGTGGCTGTCGGCGAAACGGCTCCATCATCTTGAAGAACAACGAGATGGAGGTCGTCCGCCGCTACAACTTCGAGGCGGCATGGCCTGTCGCGTGGGAAGGCCCGGCCTTCGCTGCGAGTGGATCTGAGATCGCCATCGAGATGCTCGAGCTGGCCCACCACGGCATCTATGTGAGCTGAGGCGCGAGCCCCACCCCTCCTTTTCTTCTCTTATTTCGAGCTGTTCGGAGCACCCATGGCGGGCGAGAACCACCACCGAGTTCCTGGCGAGCGTCTCTCGTCGCGGCTCACCTCGCGCACCCACCGGCGTCCCCGCATGGGCATGTCGCCGGCGTTCTATCTACGCTTCGGCCTCGAAGACCCCTGGCTGCCCACCGGGCCGGTGGGCGCCGATCATGACGAAGACGGGCTCCACTTCTCGTACGTCTCTCGTCGCGCCTACGACCAGAACCTCCTCCGGCTGGCATGGGCCCGCCGTCGCCGTGACGCTCGCCTCGAGCGGCTCACCAAGCGCTACGGAAACATCCGCCTGAAGGCGGCCAGTCGCCGCTGGCCCGGTGAGTCGAAGCGCCCCCGCTTCTCTTTCGGGCTGGTGTCCATCTCCGACAGCGACATGGTCATGCCGCCCCGGCCTGCGGTGGACATGACCGAGGAGGAGCTCGAAGAGTACGTGGCCGGTCAGCTCGCAGAGGGCGGTCGGCCTGGTGAACCGGGTGGCATCGGTCGGTCCGGTGTGGCCTGGTTCAGCCGCGAGACTGCACCAGCGAAGGTCTTCAAGACCCACCGTCGTCCGGTCGTCATCCAGGTGGCCTCTCCGGAAGTACGCGAGGTCGTCGTCGAGCGCGAGGTGGCCACCCGTGCCGTTCGTCGCGCCCGGCAGCCGGTCGAGCGGACCCATCCGCCGCGCGTTCCTGCCATGCAGCGCGCCGGCATGCGGTTGAGCCAGGCTGCGCGTCCCCGAGATCCGGTCAGTCGGCAGCTCGAGGCCGTGGCGCAGACGGCACCGCAGCCCCGCGTTCGCGCCGCGGCTGCCCAAGTCCTCACCCAGATCGTCGATCTGCCCCAGGCCGAGCGCGTTCGCGTCGTACGGCGTGTGCTCCGGTCTCTGGGTCCCGCTGCCCGTGTCGTGCGCACCGAGGTGGTCCAGAGCCTCGAAGATCATGAGGTCTCCCCTGTCGCCATGGCGACGGCCCGTATGCAGCCGGCCCGTCCGGGTCGGCGGGCTCGCGGCTTGCGTCCCGTGCTCCAGGCCTCGCCTCTGGTGCGGTCGCAGAGCGTGCCGCTTCAGCCAGCTTCTCGTGTGCGTGCCCAGCCCGCTGTGGTGGCTTCGGCCACGTCGGTGACCGCGCCTCAGAGCAGCTCTGCGCCGTCTGTGGAGAGGCCCACGCCATCGCGTGGTCGCAGTAGCCTGGCCAGCCGGGCCGCCGTCCGACTCGCCGCGCCCCGTACCGACCGACTCCTGCCGCCGCCGGTGCCCCGTGCCTCGGCGTCGCGAGCCCCTGCACTGACCCGATCCCCTGTCTTCCGCGTGACGCGACGTCCCGTCCTCGACTTCTCGCAGGACGAGCTCGCAGCGGCTCGGCCTGTGGCCGGGACCCAGGGCCTGACCGGTGCTCCGGCCTCCGCTGATCTGGATGTACTCCGAGAGTCCCAGCCGCTGTGGAGCCCTGAGCGCGCTGCACAGACCCCGCGCACCGCCACCCTGACGGCCCGTGCCATCGGTCGGCTCGACCGTGTCGACCCTGTGATGCCTGAGCTGTTCGAGGCTCCCGAGGCCACCGTCCAGCACAAGCCGGCTGGCGAGACCATGGGACTGCGGCGGCATGCCGTCGTCCGCACGGCGCGGGGTGCCTACATGCCCGCGTCCACAGTGCTCGCGGCACCCCTACAGGCCGACGAGACCGACGAGGCCGTCGGGTCGACCACCTCGGCCACCGGTGTCCGCACCGTCGAGGGAATGGGCAGCCACGGCTCGACTCGCCGAGCCCTCGAGGTTGATGCGCTGCGGGACGCCGCCCAAGCGACCCTTCGCAAGTACGGTCTGCGCAGCCCCATCGTTCGGCAGATCCTCGCGGCTCAGCCCGAGCTCATCGAGGTCTTCCAGGCTGCAGCGGCCCCCTCCCGCCCGCGACGATCCGCGGCCGCGGTGTCGCCTTCTGCGACTTCGGCCACAGCGCAAGGGTCGGACTCGGGCGGCCGTGCCGTCGAGTCGGCGCCGTCCGTCTTGCAGACCGGACAGGTGGAAGCGGCTTCTGCCGCCAGCGGACGAGACTCTGGATCGGGCATCCCGATGCTGACGCATCGCCAGGCCCAGGTCGCTCTGAGTCGCCCCGATCGCATTCGGTCTCGTGTTGCCCGCTCCGGTGACACGGGGCGGGCCTCCTCGCCCGCCTCCCACGCGGCCGCCCGCTTCGAGGTGGGTCAGCAGCGCCTGGGCTCCCTTCGCCCAGTCGTGAGCGTGGCGCAGGCTGCCGCTCCGTCTGGCGTGGTCACGCCGTCTGCCAGTCCCCTCGCGCAGCTCGTCGCCGCTGTGGCCACCACGCCGCTTCGCGCCGAGACGGTCGAGGCGGTGGTCGCAGCGGTGCAGCAGTCGACGCCGGACGCCACGGCAAGAGCCCTCGTCGGCGCACTTCCCCCGGTGCTCCGGGCCGCCGTTCGGGCCGAGGCTGGAGCCCTCCAGAGTGACTCGGTCCTTCCCAAGGCCATCCCGTCACTCCGCTCGGCCATCGACAAGCCGCCCGCTGACGCGGTCAGTGGCGTGCCCGTTGCGTCCAAGCAGGCCATGGAGCGCCTCGACGACCTGGGTCGCGCGGTGCACCGGACCCGTAGGTTGCGCGCGGAGGCCCCCATGGCCCAGCTCGCGCGGCCGGACTCGTCGTCCGAGGCTGTGGCCGAGCTGCCGGTGACTACCCGCCGGGCCCCGTCGGCCTGGCCGGCACCGCGCCCCACCATCGTGGTGGCCGCTGCGCGCGCCGAGCTGCCCGAGGTCGAGGCTTCGGTGTCGCGCCGTCAGTCGCGTCGACCCGCACCGGTGGTGGCGGCGAGCACCCGGGATCACGTGTCGCCCGCTGTGGTCGAGTCCGTGATTCGTGTGGTGATCGAGGGTCAGGCCCTTCCTGCTCGCCTGGTCGAGCAGGTCGTTCGCCGCACCCGTCCATCCCCGACCTCCTATGCCCGTGGTCGCCGAGCGACGGGTGCTGCGCCCACCATCGAGCTCGACCTGAGCCCGTTGGCCCGACTCCTCGAGGAGAAGGCCGGCACCGTCAGTGCCCGCACGGGCAGCGGCCGACGCATGCGCGCCTGGGCCCCAGGAGACACGGTGGTCCAGCCGGGCTCCGCTGAGGTCGGTGCTGCCGATCAGTCCGATGGTGCCCGGGTCATCCGTGGCATGACCGGCGATCGCCGCGACCTTCCGCAGGCGAGCACACGTTCCTTCCGCACCTCGGGTGGCGCCCCGATCACCCACGGTCGCCCGCTCGAGTGGATCGGCGACCGGGCGCAGGGCAGTGTTCAGCCCGTTGCGTCTACGCAGCGGCGCCGCCGCCCGGCGACTCCGGCCTTCACCGAGAGCGGCACCCGCGAGAGCGCTGGTCGGATCCACCGGCGTGCCGGCACCCACAAGACCCCCACGGGTCGCTGGGCCGCCGCCCCGGTGAGCCGTGGCCCAGACGGCCGCTTCCAGTCGGCTCGCCGGTTCGGCACGGCCCGCTCTGCGCGTACTCTTGGTGAGCTCACGCTGGCCGAGGCCGCGCGCGCTGAGCCCACGGTGGCGCAGTCCCGCGAGGGCCTGGCTCAGGGGGCGCCTCAGG
>JAERSX010000077.1 GCA_016845285.1 Deltaproteobacteria bacterium
GTGCTGTAGATCCGATGGAGACCCGTCTCCACTCAGCCCTCGACCGTGTGGTGGGCCTCATGCAGGCGCGGCGGGAAGTTGGCTTGAGTCTCGCGCGGGCCATGTCCGTCGGGCTGGGTCAGGGCACCGGGGAGCAGGTGGTCCGCACCCGGGTGCAAGCGGGGGTGGGGCGAACGCAGCAGCTTGCGCTCCTCGCCGACGCGCACCAGGCGGCCATGGTGCGGGCGCTGCTTCAGCAGGAGAGGTTGAGCGCATCGGTGCGTCAGCTCGTCCACGACGGACCTCACCGGTCCCGTGGGCGTGAGGTCCTCGAGCTCTGCCACCAGGAGCAGGCCCGCTTCGCGGAGCAGGTGGAGCGCTATCCCCGCGATCGGGCGGTTCTCGACCGGCTCATCCGTCGCTGGTGGACCCTGTCTCCTGCAAGACGGGCCGCCTAGATCAAGGCGGACCGGCTCCGAGGGTGAGGTCTGCGCGGAGCCAGAGGTTGAGATGGCCCTGGCTCATGGGAATGCTCAGGGCCCGATAGTCGTGGAGGAAGTCTGGTCCGAAGACGCCGGGATCTCCGAGGTCGAGAGGGGCGGTGGACACCAGCGTGGGCCCGGGGAGGATGACGGCCGGACGCTGACCCCGGACGTAGGCGAAGTCGCCGCGCTCGTGACCGGCCTTGCCCGTGCCCAGGGCCTCGGTGGTCTTGGCCCGGGCGATGTGCGCGTCGGTCAGGCCCCACATGCCCCGGGTGCGCAGCTCCGAGTAGTAGGGCACCAGGCCGCTGGCGTGCACCGCCACCAGCCAGTCGGGCTCTGCCAGCGCCTTGAGGGTGTGGCCCGCCTCTGTGATGGGGTCCATGAAGGCGTGCCGGGTCTCGGCGTGGCGGTTCATGGTCTGCCAGCCGGGCACGGCCCAGATGACGGCCGCGAGGCCCACGACGGCCGTGGCGGGCTTGGGCAGGGTGCGCAGTCCCGCCAGCGCGAGGAGCGCCGCTGGCGCGAGCAGCGGCAACAGGAAGCGGCCCGTCCCCTTGAAGTCACCGCCCACGGCCACGATGTAGATGGTGAAGAAGCCGAGCAACACGGCCGCCTTCTTCAAGGGCGCCGTGTCCTCCCGCAGGCGGAGCAGCATGGCGACGCCCAGCGCGGCGGCGACGAAGAGAGGGGCGCCGGCGAGGGCCGAGTCCCACAGGTAGGCGAGCCCGCGCGGCACCGCGCTGCCCTGCAGCAGCGAGACGTCTCCCGCCTTGGCGTGGAAGGTGTTGGGCACCAGGCCGCCGTAGCGAAACACCCGCCAGGCCAGGTGAGGCACGGTCAGGGCTCCGAAGAACAGGAGGTCTCTGGGTCGACGCCGCCAGAGCCAGAGCAGGCCGAAGAGGGCGTAGCCCTCGGGTCGGGTCAGGGCGGCGAGCCCCGCCCAGACCGACCAGCGGGGGCCACCGCGCAGCGCCTGGCAGAAGAGGAAGGCGAAGAAGGCGGACTCGAGGCCTTGCACCCCTTCCAGTGCGAGTCCCGGGTAGCAGGCCACCAGCAGGGGTGGCAGCCAGTGGCGCCCCCCGAGCTCCCAGGCCGACCACACCAGCGCTCCCACCGATGCCATGCCGAGCATCACGGCTGGCCCGGTGGGGTCGAGCCCGGTGTCGATGATGGGCGCGAACAGGATGGTCCAGAGGAAGTTGGTGTACCCCTCGACCCACTCACCCGGGTTGAAGACCAGGCCGTGTCCCAGCGCCAGGTTTCGCGCGTAGCGGAAGGAGATGTAGGCGTCGTCCTGCACGCAGAGCGGAAAGCTCGACATGAGCGCCCAGATCCCGGCCACGATGAGCAGGAGCTGGAGCGGTGGACGGAGGCGCACCTGAGGCAGCCTACAGGCTGGCGGCGAGGCGGGCGGCTTGGTCGATGGCTCGCTTGGCGTCGAGCTCGCCGGCCTCGTGTGCGCCGCCGATGAGGTGGATGGGGATGTCCTTGCGGCCCAGGGGGGCCTCGAGGTCGCGGTTCGAGATCTGACCGGCACAGATCACCACATCATCCACATCGAGGATCTCGGTCTTGCCGTCGCGGTCGAGGTGGAGGCCGGCATCGTCGATGCGCACGTAGGTGCAGCCCGCCATCATCTGCACACCCCGCTTCTTGAGGGTGGCGCGGTGGATCCAGCCGGTGGTCTTGCCGAGCTTGCGGCCGAGCTTGCCCTGGCTGCGCTGGCAGAGCCAGACCTCGCGCGCGGGCGGCTCGTCGTGGGCCTCGGTGAGGCCTCCGCGGGTTGTGTGCTCGGTGTCGATGCCCCACTCGGCCATGAACTCGGCGATCTCGGGGGGCTTGCGCTCGGCGATGGGATCGTCGCCGTGGGTGAGGAACTCGGCCACGTCGAAGCCGATGCCACCGGCGCCGATGATCGCGACGCGCTTGCCGATGGTCGCCCGGCCTCGGAGCACGTCCACATAGGAGTGCACCTTCGGGTGGTCCATGCCGGGGATGGCCGGTCTGCGTGGCGAGACCCCCGTGGCCAGGATCACGGCGTCGAAGCCCTGGTCGGCGAGGTCCTCAGCGGCCACACGCTGGCCGAGCTTCACCTCTACGCCGGTGTCGTCGAGGCGGTGACGGAAGTAGCGGATGGTCTCGTCGAACTCTTCCTTGCCCGGGACCACCCGTGCCATGTTGAGCTGGCCGCCGATCTGCTCGGCGGCGTCGTGCAGGACCACGGCGTGGCCTCGCTCGGCGGCGACGGTGGCGAAGGTGAGCCCGGCTGGTCCGGCGCCCACGACCGCGAAGCGCTTGGGGTCATCGGTCGGGGTGTAGACCAGCTCGTCCTCGTAGCAGGCCTGCGGATTCACCAGGCAGCTGGCGCGCTGGTTCTTGAACACGTGGTCGAGACAGGCCTGGTTGCAGCCGATGCAGGTGTTGATGGTGTGCGAGGAGCCTGCTGCGGCCTTGGCGACGAAGTCGGCGTCGGCCAGGAGCGGTCGGGCCATGCTCACCATGTCGGCATCGCCCCGGGCCAGGATGTCCTCGGCCACCTCGGGGGTGTTGATGCGGTTGCTGGTGACGAGGGGGATGCCCACCTCGCCCTTGAGGCGCCGCGTGACCCAGGAGAAGGCCCCACGGGGCACCATGGTGGCGATGGTGGGGATGCGGGCCTCGTGCCAGCCGATGCCGGTGTTGATGATGGAGGCCCCGGCGTCCTCGATGGCCTTGGCCAGCTCCACCACCTCGTCCCAGGTGCTGCCGCCGGGCACGAGGTCGAGCATGCTCAGCCGGTAGATGATGATGAAGTCGGGGCCCGTGGCCTCGCGGGTTCGTCGGACGATCTCGGTGGGGAAGCGGATCCGCTGGGCGTAGTCGCCCCCCCAGGCATCGTCGCGCTTGTTGGTGGTGGCCACGATGAACTGGTTGATGAGGTAGCCCTCGGAGCCCATGATCTCGACGCCGTCGTAGCCGGCCTCTCGCGCGAGGACGGCGCACTTCACGAAGTCTTCGATGGTGCGGTTCACGCCGCGTGTGGTCAGGGCCCGTGGCTTGAAGGGCGTGATGGGCGACTTGATGCGGGAGGGGGCCACCGACAAGGGGTGGTAGCTGTAGCGACCGGCGTGGAGGATCTGGAGCGCGATCCGTCCGCCCTCGCTGTGGACCGCCTCGGTGATGCGCTGGTGGGTCTTGGCCTCGCGCTTGGTCGACAGCTTGGCGGCGAAGGGCTTGAGCCAGCCGGCGCGGTTTGGCGCGATGCCGCCGGTGACGATGAGGCCGACGCCCCCACGTGCTCGGGCGGCGAAGAAGGCGGAGATGGTGCCGAGGCCCTTCTCCTCTTCGAGGCCCGTGTGCATCGAGCCCATGAGCACGCGATTGCGGAGGCGGACTCCGTGGCCGAGGTCCAGGGGGGCGAGCATGTGGGGGTAGTGAGACGACATGGCGCCGGCTTATCCGCTCGGTCTCACGGGCCCACCACGTCCATGTCGATGGAGCGGCCCTGGAGGATGCCGGCCAGGTCGCCGGCGCGCAGCAGGCCGAGCGCGCCGTTCTGTGCTGCGTCCTCGTCGAAGTCCGCTGGTTCGGCATCCCCGTCCCAGCTCGCGAGGAGCAACGGAACAGGGTCGGCCAGGTGATTTCCGGTGTTTGACGAGGTGCCGTGGTCGGCTGACACCACCAGGCGCAGGGGCCGGGGGATGTCACCCTGGAGGAAGGTCCCCAGCGCCTTGTCGACCTGCTCCAGGAAGTCGCGCTTCAGCAGGGGCTGGCGATCGTGTGCCGCGATGTCGGTGCCCTTGATGTGCATGACCACCAGCGTGTGCTCGTCGAGCAAGGAGCGTGCGGTCTGGAATTTGTGTTCGAGGTCGGTGTCCAGGTTGCCGGTCATGGCCGGCGAGGTCGCGGGCCGGTAGCCCAGGGCCCGGGCCACACCCAGGGCGGTGCCACACCCACTGATCAGTGCCCCCGGCGGGTCTTCGCCGCCGCTCACCGGGAGCTGCGAGGTCGACGAGGCGCCTCTGGTGATGATGGTGTTGGCGGGGAACTGCCCCACCGCGGCACGGGCGAGGTTGTGGGGGTGGTCTACGAGCTGGCGCTCGGCCTGGAGCAGCAACTCCTCGAGGGCAGCGGCGGTTCTATGGGCTGCTGGGCTCTCATCGGTGGGAGCTGCGGCGAGGCGTCGCTGGACGACGGCGTTGCTGCCGGGGTCGGTGTCGGCGACCTCGTCGGAGAGGCCAGCTCCTTGCAGTGCGACGATGACCCGATGCTCGTGTCCCGGGTAGACGTGGCCCACGATGCCGCCGCGGAGGGGCACGTTGCGCAGGGTCGCGACCAGGTCTGGCACACCGGAGCGGATCCGGCCCGCACGACGGTCGGCCAGCAAGCCATCGGGCTGGCGGGTGGCGAGGTTGCCGCGGAAGAAC
>JAERSX010000078.1 GCA_016845285.1 Deltaproteobacteria bacterium
CTCGACGACATCGACCACACCCGGGAGATCTCCGAGCTCTGGCTGGCCGGTGCGGTCCATGATCCCGCGACGGCCACGCGCGTGTCGGGCGATCCTGCTGACGAGGGAGCCTTCTGTCTGGAGGCCGCCGACTGCACCGAAGACTGCGACCTGGTCACACACCGCTGCGGCGAAGACTGCCCCGAGACCTACGACCGCACGGACGACTGCGGTTCCGAGGCCTGGTGCTCGCCGGTGGACGGCCTCGACGCCACCACCGACGGGGTCTGCCAGACCGTCGAGACCTGCGATCTCTACGACCAGGACTGCACTCCCGACTACTACGGCGAAAACTGCGTGCCGGTCGACACCGACACCAGCCGTTGCTGGCCCGCGGGCCCCAAGGTGGCCGGCGAGTCCTGCTCGTGGTCCGACCCGGATCACTACTGCCAACAAGGCGACTTCTGCAGCTGGATCACCTACCGCTGCTACGAGCTCTGCGATCCCGCTGACCCCGATGCCTGCGCGGGCTGCACAGAGCAGCTCGTCGAGGGCCAGCCCTGGTTCGGCCTCTGCCTCTAGGCCTCGCACAGGCCAGCGTTAGAGCGCCATCTCGGAGGACGCAGCCCATGCAGCTCAGCGACATGCAGCGCACCATCGACGCCTGGATCAAGGTCAACGGGGGCTACTGGTCGGAGCTCTCCATGCTGGCTCGGCTCACCGAAGAGGTGGGTGAGCTGGCCCGCGAGTACAACCACCGCTTCGGCGACAAGCGCAAGAAGGCCAGCGAAGGAGAGGCATCGCTGGAGGACGAGATGGCCGACGTGCTCTGGCTGCTGCTGTGCATGGCCAACCAGCAGGACATCGATCTGGAGGCCGCCTTCGGCCGCACCATGGCCAAGATCACGACCCGCGACGCCGGCCGCTTCACCACGCCGGAGACGGACGCGGGTGCCTGAGCGTGCCTTGCCAGTCTGGATCGAGCTCCACGTCGACGACGAGGTGCTCGAACAGGCTCCGGACCGCTTTCCCGAGGCGCGCGCGCTCCTCGACACCATCGCCCACGTGGCCGAGGAGCAGAGCGCTCGTCTGAGCTTCCGCTTCCGCCGTTTCTTCGCCGAGGCCGCGAGAGACACGGGCTTCCTGCCCCTGCTCGCCGAGCGTGGGCACGGCATCGGAGTGCACGCCCACGGAAGCGACCTCGCCCGGGCCACCGCGGCAGTCCGGGCGTGCGGCATCGACGCAACCGTCGCAGTGCCCGGCCTCGTACAAGCGGGCCCCACCGGCCGGGCCTCACTCCTCCGGCAGTGCGCCCGCCTGGGACTCACGCTGGTCACGGACCACGGGCCCGAGCTCGAATGGGCCTACGAGGGCCTGGCGCCCCGCCAAGAGCACGGAGTGCTCACCATGGCGCCCACCGTGCGCCCCTTCGACTGGGGCCTCATGGACCGAGACGGACGCCGGCACGGCTTCGGCACGGGCAGCGTAGAGCGCCTCCGGCGACTCGAGACCCTCGCTGCCACCCAAGGAGCGCGCTGGTTCGGTCTCGCCCTCCACGAGCACGACCTCTGTCCGCCGGGCAGCCTACGCCCCACGCCCGATGCGCTCGCTGGCCTCGCCACCCTGCTCGACGCCCATGTTCGACCCGCCGTAGCCGTCGCCCAGCAGCTGGCGTTCGCCACACCGCCACCCTCCGCCCCGACGATCACGCGCACCCGTGCCCATCTCGGAGACGCCCGCATTCGTCTCGCTCGCACCGTGCGCACCGCAACCACACGCCTCCCACGTCGACCTCGACGAGGTGTGCGGGTTCCCACCGGGGGACACGATCGCCGACTCCGTGTAGACCACCGCACCCTGGCCCTGCGGGTGTGGACCCCGCCGAGCCCACAAGGCCTGGTGCTCATGTCCCACGCAGGTCGTGAAGGCGGCCGCGCTCTGGCACTGCGACCCTTCGGGCTCTCCCCTCGTGCCCTCCTCGACGCCGGCTTCGCGCTCTGGGCCTACGACCGTGCCGGCACGGGTGGGTCCGCGCCCGGCCTCCACGAAGGGCTCGCCCCAGGCAACCCCGACCACGTCGCCGACTGGCGCGCCGCCTTGGGGGCCGCTCGGGCCGAGGGCCTCCCCGTCCTGGCCTTGAGCTGGTCTGCAGGGGTCCTGCCCGTGCTCAGAGCCGCCACGCTCGGCGAACGCCCTGATGCCCTGGTAGACGGTGAAGGGCCCGCCGATCGCTGGTCTCTGGTCCCGCCAGGGGGCAACGAACTCAGCACGCTGGATCCGTGGTCATCGGCCCCATGGCAAGGACGCGAGCCTCGGCTGCTCCTCCCTGAGCTCGGCGTGCCGTACCACCGACTCCAAGGCGTGCCAGATCACGTCCACGGTGACTGCACCGAGCACGCCGCGCGCATGGCCGCCGCCGCAGGCACCCCGCTGCGGGTCCTCGACGGGCCCATCCATGGCCACGGCCCCCACCTGGTGGACGTGCTTCGCCAGATGCTGGCGCAGGCCCAGGCAAGGAGAGACGTCTCCCCCCGGACCGGCTAGCCGCCTGGCGCCGAGACGATCCGGTAGCCCTTGAAGCCACCCCCCTCACAGACCTTCTCGAAGCCGTCGACCTGCCGCTCGCGCTGCAGGTCAGAGAGCTGGGGATAGGTACGCTTGACCCGGCCAGCGTCCACCACGATCGACTGGTAGCCAGCGGCCTCGGCGAGGGGGCCGAGCTCATCGGGCGCGAGGTCCCGGGCACCGGGCGCGAGACCCTGGACCGGGGTGCTGGCGATGAGCCACCCCTCGGCGCGGGCATGGAACCAGGGGCTCGTCGCGAGGAGCGGCGGTGCGAGCTCCGCACAAGCGGCGGTGCCCTCCACGAGATTCGACTCACTCGCGGTGGGCTCGTGCGCCAGCGGAAGGGTGGTGATGCCCAGGGCGAGCGAGAGGACCACGAGTCCGGCACGGGGCAGCAGCCAGCACACGCCCAGCGCCAGGGCCAGGGTGGCCGGCAACACGAGGCGGCCGTTGGCAAAAGCCAGGCCGACCAAGGCAAGGTGAGCCGCCGCCCAGAGCACCAGAGCCAGCGCCCGTCGATCGCGGCGCACGAGGCCCACCAGCAGGCCCAGCGCCCCGAGCAAGGTCGGCCAACCCAGCGTGGCCGCCGCCCAGGCCCGCGCGATGCCCCCTGGCCAGCGCCGAAGGGTGTCGACGTCCCAGAGCCCGGACGCAGCGCCACCAGAGGCGATGGCGATGTTGACGGACTGATCTGGCAAGGGCGAGACCCCCAGCAGCGCCGCTGCACCCCAGTGGGGAAGGGTCGCCACGACCAGCCCGACCAGCATTCGCGGCCGCTGGGAGG
>JAERSX010000079.1 GCA_016845285.1 Deltaproteobacteria bacterium
GCCTTCGGCAGCCGCCAGGCCACCGTGCACTTCACCCCGGGCCACACGCGCGGCCACATCTGCTACCACTTCGCCGAGGATCAAGCTCTGTTCTGCGGCGACGTCATCTTCGCCATGGGCTGTGGCCGCCTGTTCGAGGGCACGCCCGCCCAGATGTGGGACAGCTTCCGCCGCTTGCGCGACCTGCCGCCCGAGACACGGGTGTACTGCGCCCACGAGTACACCCAGTCCAACGGTCGCTTCGCCCGCACCGTGGAGCCCGACAACCTCGACCTTCAGACACGCTGTGCCGAGGTGGCGGCCATGCGGGAACGGGGCGAGGCCACGGTTCCCTCCACCCTCGCCCAGGAGCGAGCCACCAACCCCTTCATGCGGGTCGATCTCCCTGCGCTACAGCGCGCCGTGGGCATGCTCGGCGCAGCGCCAGCCGAGGTCTTCGGTGAGATCAGGCGCCGCAAGGACAGCTTCTGAGTGCGGGCCTTACCTCTCATCCTGGCCGCCTGCACCGGTCCCCCTGTGGACGGCGTGAGCCCCTCCGCTCCGGCTGCTGACGATGGTGTCGCCCGGGCGGAGCTACAGCTCTCGCTGCCGCTGTCCGAGCCGGAGCGCTTCGGCTCGGTGCTGGGCGTAGACCACGACCCAGAGGTCCAAGACGAGGGCATCGGCCAGCTGGTCTGCCTCGACTATGCGGAGCGAAGCTTCCCCCACTGCTACGACGAGCACCTGGGCACAGACTACGTCCTGCAGGGTGGCTTCGACGCCATGGATGCAGGCAGCAGCCCCATCATCGCGGCCGCCCCCGGCGTGGTCATTCTCGCCGACGATGGCCACTACGATCGGTGCCATGGCGACCTCTCGACCGGAGGCAACGACTGCGATGGCTACGAGATGAACGCCAACGAGGTCACGCTGCTCCACGAGTCTGGACACACCACCCGCTACCTCCACATGAAGATGGACTCGGTCGCGGTGGTAGAGGGCGACGAGGTCGAGCGCGGAGATCTCCTCGGCCTCGTCGGGTCGAGTGGAAACAGCTTCACTCCCCACCTCCACCTCCAGGTCCACGGTCCCGACGAGGTGGTCGTCGACCCCTACGCTGGGCAGCTCTCCCAGGCCGAGACCTACTGGTGCGATCAAGGGGACGCAGACGACCTTCCGGGCGGGTGTTAGGCCGCAACCGTGCCCTCTGGGCCAGGCAGGAAGGGCCGTGCAGGAAGAAATCGTCTCCCAGCTGAGCGCAATCGGGCTCACCCGCAACGAGGCACTGGCCTACCTCACCCTCCTCGAGAGCGACGAGGCCGAGGGCACCACTGGCTACGAGGTCGCCAGCCGGTCTGGCATCCCGCGCAGTGCGGTCTACACCGTGCTCCGCCGCCTGGAGGTGCAGGGCGCCGCCTTCTGCACGGGCGACAAGCCGGCACGCTACCTGCCGACCGATCCCAAGCGCTTCATCGACCAGATCCGCACCACCACCACCACCCGCCTCGAGCGCCTCGGCAGCTCGCTGGCCACCGTCCCCAAGCGCGCCCAGCCCGAGCCGGTGTGGGTGGTGAGTCGATACGAAGAGGTCCTAGGGCGACTGGAGAGCATGATCCGGCGCGCCCAGCGGTCCATCGCCATCTCCGCATGGGCACGCGAGCTCGAGCGACTGGCCCCCGCCTTCGCCGCCGTGGCCGATCGCCGCCTGCACCAGGTGCTCCACAGCCCCGATCACCTGGCCTCACCGCCGCCGGGGTTTGCCTGCTGGATGGGCGATGCGGGAGCCCACAGCGGCACCGCGCGCTGGGCCCACAAGGCCCTGGTGGTGGTGGATGGCACCGAGGCCTACATCGGCGGCGCCGAGCCGGCCGCGGACAACGCCGGCGTCTGGACCTCCAACCCCTCGCTCGTCGACGTGGCCACCAACCACATCATCCTGGACATCACCTTGCTGGCGCGCGCCACGGGTCGGGATCCGAGCGCAGACGTCGGGCCCATGATCCGGCCCGAGCTGCCACCGGCCACCTCGGGATGACCTGGCCCACAGGTCTGGATCCCAACGAGGTCGAGGCTTGTATGCGCGAGGCCGCGGAGCGCTTCGTCCTGCCTCGATTCCTGGCCCTGCGCCCGAGTGAGATCCACCGAAAGTGGGGGCACCTGCGAGACCTGGTGACCGAGGCCGACCTCGAAGCCGAGGCCTGGCTGGGTCCGGCTCTGCAGGAGCTCCTCCCCGGCAGTCGGGTGGTGGGTGAGGAGGCTGTCGCGGCCGACGCCAGTGTCCTCGATGCCCTGAGCGGCGAGGCCCCCGTCTGGGTGCTGGATCCCGTGGACGGGACCCGCAACTTCACCCGAGGGAGGAAGACCTTCTGCGTCATCGTGGCACTGGTTCAGCGCGGGGAGACCCTCGGTGCCTGGATCCATGAGCCCATGGCGGAGCGCACGGTTCACGCCCGGATCGGCCAGGGTGCCTGGTCCACGGGTGGAGACGCTCCCACGCGCCTCCAGGTCGACACCACCGCGCCCATGGAGCGCTGGCAGGTCCTCATCCGCGGCCGCGCGGGCGGGCCACTGGTCCGGTTCCGCGCCCGACGAGCCTTCGGGGCCCTGATCGACGACCACTGCGCAGGCATCGAGCACATCGGCCTCGCCAGCGGACGACTCCACGCCGCCCTCTACACCCACATCAAGCCCTGGGACCACGCGGCAGGCGTGCTCGTGCACAGAGAGGCCGGCGGCCACGTCGCCCATCTCGATGGGCGCCCGTACCGCCCCACCGGCATCCACGAGGGCTTGCTCCTCGCCCCGTCTCCGGCCACCTGGAGGGCGGCCCGCGACGCGCTCCTCCGTGGCAGAGTGGCGAGGGCATCAGAGTAGAACTACCTTCGAAGGCTGATGCTCCTTCGGACTGGAGACACGCATGGGCTCCCTCCTCGTCACCCTGGCCCTCGGCGGGAGCGGCCAGGCCCATGGCTTCTGCGGCACCTACATCGGCTCTGCTGGCAGCTCACTGACCAACGCCCGCAGCGAAGTCATCATCAGCCGAAGCGACGAGCAGACCACCCTGACCATGGCCAACGACGTGGGCAGCGACGTCGCTGACTTCGCCATGCTGGTCCCGGTGCCCGAGGTCCTCGAGGCCGATGACGTCACGCTCGTCGACAAGGACGTGTTGCGCCGAATCGACACCTACACGGCGCCGCGGCTCGTCTCCTACACCTGCTCCAGCTTCTACGGCTCCGGTGACTCCGGCTGGCACCACGGCGGGCAGCGCAGTCGCGGCTGCTTCAGAGGCTGTGGAGTGGGCGACAAGGGCAGCAGCTTCAGCGACACCGCCTCCGGAGCCGCTCAAGACACGGGTCCGTCCTGGGCCGATGCCATCGAGGTCGAGAGCAGCTTTGCCGTGGGCGAGTACGAGATCGAGGTGATCAGCGCGGACACCGCAGAGGCCCTGATCGCCTGGGCAGACGACCAGGGCTACGCCATCGCCGAAGACGCCGAGGAGGTGTTGGCCCGCTACATCGAGGCCGGCGTCTACTTCTTCGCCGCCAAGGTGTCTCTCGAGTCCTTGCCAGCGGACAACCCCTTCCTCTCACCCCTGCAGTTCAGCTACGCGTCGCCGGTCATGACCCTGCCCATCTCGCTGGGGGCCCTGAACGCAGACGGCGAGCAGGACCTCGTGGTCACCGTCATCAATGACTACAGCGAGGGTCAGGCGCACATCTCGAACATGTCGGAACGTGAGGTCTTGGACGAGTGCATGTGGTCACCGGTGGGTGAGGAGGCGTTTGCCGACCTCTACAGCCAACAACTCGACGCCAGCTTCAGCGCGGCCGACGACGGCGAGGGAGGATGGGTCCTCGAGTACGGCTGGGACGGCGGGAAGTGCGACCCCTGCCCCGATCCAGGCTTCCTCAGCGACGAGGATCTCTCCTCGGTGGGATGGCTCCGCGGAAGCACCGAGGCCTACGTGAGCCGCCTTCGCGTGCGCTACACACCCGAGCAGGCCGCCGACGATCTCGTCTTCTACCACTCGAACATCACCGACCAGACCCAGACCCGCTTCATCCAGTACAACCAGCAGCTCGAGGTCGAATTCCCCATCTGTGGGGAAGGCTGGATCACCGACGATCCCGGGAGCTGTGATGACGACGAGGCCTCGGCGACGCGTGAATCCGCCACCCCCAACAGACGCCTCGGCCCGCTCTCCGGAGTGCTCGGGTTCATCACCCTGGTGGGCGCGGTCAGCCTCACCCGCCGCCGCCAGGGCGCGAAGAGGTAGGGGGCCAGCAGGTCCAGACCAACCTTGACGATCCCACGCAGCGAGCCCGGGGAGCGAGGCCCGCTGCGGGGTGAACAACTGGCCTGCGTGCTCCCACTTCATGGCAGGAAGGCTACCTGTGGGACCCATGTGGGGCCCAGGCATAGAGACAAGGGAATGACACCGCACTCCCGTCGGCCTGGATAGCTTCCCCCCGCGCGCTCGGCGCTGCGACTTCGAGGTATGCATGTCCCGCTGGAAGGTCCCCTCTGCCCTGATCTGCGCGATGGCACTCGTCGCCTCCACCCCCCAGGCCGTCGCGGAAGATGCCCAGGCTCCCATCCCACAGGAGGCCCTCGACGAGTGGTGGTCCGCGGCCGGCAAGCTCTGGACCAGCTCGACCGCCTACCAGGTGGAGGATGTGCGCTTCCGGGACGGCGTGTGCAGCCTCCACTTCAAGAGCGGCTCCTTCATCCCGGTGTACTCGGGCCGCCTTCCGGTCTCCGAGCGCCTCGTCGGCGTGGTCTTCCAGGGCGAAGGCACCATGCGAGTGCAGTTCCCCGAGCGCTCGGATGCCTGGCGCTTCGCCAACCACATGGTGATGCGGGCCGATCAAGACCCCGCCGAGTACGGCGCGCTCGCCCACGCCGGCGCATCCTACGAGACCAACATCGACCGTGGCCTCATCCTGTCCGCCGACCCGAAGGTCCGAAAGCTCCTGGTGGACCAGGAGCCCTATGGCTCGGGCGTGATCATCCGAGAAGGAAAGGGCCAGCTGAACGAGGAGTACATCATCACCGACAAGCGCGGCGGGCTGATCGCCAAGCTCACCGCGACCAACCTGTTGCCGAACCGGCGCGAGCTGCTCGTGAAGTCCGGACTGGACCCGAGCGCCATGCTCCGCCAGGACCGCCTGCTCAACGAGGAGTTCGGCCTCCCTGGCCGCTACCTCCGCGGCATCATGGACTTCCACACCGACGACGCCTACCGCATCGCCAGCCAGACCGGAAAGGTGCTCGCCCCCGGCGGCTACGACGAGTGGCTGACCTGCTTCCGGGATGGTCTGGATCAGGCGGAGTCCGGCTACAAGAGCATCGCCTTCTCGCACGGCATCGACACCGACGACAACCGGCGCTGGGAGCGCTTCAGCGGCCAGCCCTATGCCGACCCCGACGCAGGAGAATTCAAGGGCGCGCCGGTGCGCATGGACGCCGTGGCCGCTGACGCCACCGTGACGGCCCAGCCGGCAAAGAGAGGGCTGGTCATGAAGGTGCAGGTCGAGAGCACCATCGAGCTGCGCGCGGTGGGCGGCAACCTCCAGTACGCCATGCTGAGCCTGCCTGTGGGTGGGGCCCTCGACGACAGCTTCGATCTGGACCAGCTGGCCCTCGCGGATGGCCGCCCCGTCTCCGCGGTTGCGCTCCGAGAGGACCTCAGCTGGGGCAAGCTCAAGGCGTCCTTGAGCAGCGCCTCCTCCGAGGCTTCGTCGCTGAGCGATCTCGGCTCGGACTCGGTCAGCGTGGGCGGCGACAGCGCCGGCGGGCTCAGCACCGGCGAGTCCATCAGCGCAGACACGAGCGACAGCAACGGCCCCATCTCCACGATGGCCGACCTGTTCGAGAACGACTCGGTCTACGACTCCGAGGGCTACAGCCAGCAAGAGCGCAAGCAGGAGATCCTGGTGGTGCTCCCAGAGCCGGTCATGGAGGGCGACACCGTCGAGCTGGCTCTCGACTGGCATGCCACATGGAAGTACGCCAACTGGTCGACCGGCAACCAGGTCCTCGGTACCACCACCGGGCCCCAGCGCTTCCTCCCGGAGCTGCTGCCCAGCCAGGGCGGCACCCGCTGGGACTTCAAGGTCCGCGTCGGCACGCCCGGTGTGAGCCTCCGGTCCCGCTCCGTCGCGCTCTCGGGCGACACCGTGCGCGAGTGGGTGGATGAAGACATGTGGCCCTGGGTGGAGGCAGAAGGCGTCGACGCCCGCTCACCCACGGTGGCCATCGGTCAGTGGCAAGACCTCAACGATCCCCCTGCCCTCGGCCTTCCCGCTGTGCGCGTCCACCTCGCAGGAACCCACGTCGCCTACCTGGAGCAATTCCCACCCGAGGCGCGCCGCGTCGTGAGCTACCTGCAGCGCTTCCTCCCCGCCTACCCCCAGGCGGAGGTGGAGATCTACCAGGGGCCCTCGACCTTCCAGTCCACGGCTCTGCGGCGTGGAATGCGGACCTCGGTTCACGGCCTGGTGGGTGTGAGCACCGTCAAGACCAATGCCGTGGGCGACACCAGCGAGCTCGAGAGCCAGAACCAGTACCTGTCGCAGACCATGATCGCGCGGCAGATCACAAGCCAGTACTGGGGGCAGCTCATCGCCCCAGCCACCGCCCGCGACCTCTGGCTGCCTGATGCCCTGTCCGATGCGTACGCAGCCTTCTACATTCGGAGCGCCTTCGGCAACGAGGCCTACGAGGACCGGATGAAGGCCGTGCGTGGCCTCATCGAGAAGGTGGGTGAGCGTGAGGGCCAGACGGACAAGGCCGAGGCGGTGCGCAACCGGCGCTTCCTCTCGCTCACCGGTGCCACCGACCTCAGCGACATCAACCCGAAGTTGCTCAAAGAGTACGGCCTCTACGTGCTGGGTGACATGGTGCGGCTCCGCATCGGCGACCAGCCCTACTTCTTCGCCCTCGACCGCCTTGCCGAGCGCAAGTCGGGCCAGCGGGTCACCACCGACGAGCTGCAACAGGCCTTCGAGAGTGCCAGCGGGCAGAACCTGTCCGAGTTCTTCGACTACTGGGTACACGGTGGCTACCTGCCCGAGATCACCGTCGAGACGCGCATCGAGGAGCAGGCGGACGGCAAGCGTCGGGTCCACGGCTGCATCTTGAGCGACATCCCCTTCGGACGCTTCGAGATCCCCATTCAGGTGAGCGACACCCCCGATCACCCCGAGTGGTCCGACCCGAAGGAGGCAAAGTCGGGTCGGAACAGCGTGAAGACCAAGGACGACAAGGACGGCACCGCCAACGATCGGAGCGTGAGCGCCCTGGTGGACGTGGACGATGGTCGCGGCCACTTCATCGTGCCGGATCGGGTGGGCGAGGTCACCGTGGAGGCGGACCCCCTGGCGTTGGTGCTGGCCTACGAACGCAAGGTGAAGGAGGGCGTGGACGCCACCACCTGTGAGCAGGATGGTCTGCCCCGGTTCACCTATGGCAAGGCCACCGTACGGGACGAGTTCGTCGAGTACGACCGCGATGCCGCACACCGAGCCCAGGGCCTGGAGCAGGAGGACGATGAACGCGGTGCGGACAAGGCCATCGAGGAGGCTGGAGAGGGGCTGGAGACGCCGTAGCAGAGCTGGACATGTCAAGACAAAGAATCGTCCGCATTCGGTCTTGTCCCCCCGGACACGGGCCCATAACCTGATCACATGTTCAGGTATCTCGTCGTCCACCTCCCCTGCTTCCGCCTCGAACGTTGCGGCTGGCAGCCAGACCAGCTCGTCGCCCTCGTCACCGAGGAGAAGAACGCCCTGCGCGTCCAGGCCACCACCCCCGCTGGCCACCGCCGGGGGGTGCGCGTCGGCATGACCGCTGCCGAGGCCCGCGCCCGTGTGCCCGAGCTCCAGACCGAATTCCTCGACCCCGTCGGAGAGGCCCAGGAT
>JAERSX010000080.1 GCA_016845285.1 Deltaproteobacteria bacterium
AGGGTGCCCCAATCGGTCCAGTCGTCACCCGTGGTGGTGAACCATGGCGCGCCGTCTTGATCGTCGATGACGATCTCTTCGGCCTGAACGGGGGGGCACGACAGGGCAGCCAGGAGGAGTGCAGCAGACATGGAGGAGCCGCGGTGCCGCCAGCAGTCTACCACCGGATTGGCCAGGCTCCGCATTCCCTTTCGGGCCACTCGGCCTCCGGCGACACCACCTCACCGCCCCCCTCGGACCACCCCATCGGTATGATGCGCGCCGTGCTCCGCCTCCTCCTCGCCCTGCTGGCAAGCCTCGGCCTCGTCGGCCTCTCGAGCTGCTCGCCCGACCCCTACCCAGGGGAGGAGGGCGCCATCCTGCACATGTCTCTGCGTGGGCTGGCGAAGTCGCTCGATCCGCCCGTCATCGGTGTCGAGTACAGCAACCGCATCGCCAGCCAGGTCTACGAGGGGCTGCTGGCCTACCACCCCTACGCTCGCCCCTTCCAGCTCATGCCCGCGCTGGCTGAACAGATGCCCACGGTCAGCGAAGACGGCATGGTCTACACCTTCCCCATCCGACAGGGCGTGCGCTTCCACGACGATGCCTGCTTCGAGGGCGGCACCGGCCGCGAGGTCACCGCCCACGACTTCGTCTTCTCGCTGAAGCGCCTCGGCCACCCGAAGGCCCGCAGCACGGGCTGGTGGCTCTTCGAGGGCAAGGTGGCCGGCTTCGACGCCTGGCGGGAGACGCTCATCGCCGACATCGAGGCAGCCGAGACCGCCGGTGAGACCGTGGACACGCTCTGGGGCCTCGATCGCGATCTTCCGGGCATCGTCGCCGTCGACGACCACACCCTGCAGATCACCCTCGCCGAGCCCTACCCGCAGTTCCTCTGGACCCTGGCCATGAACTACGCGGTGGTCTACCCCCGCGAGGCCGTCGAGCACTACGGCAAGGAGTTCCGCAACCATCCCGTCGGGACCGGCCCCTTCCAGTTGGCCGAGTACAACCCGGTCTACCGGGTGTTGATGGAGAAGAACCCCCACTACTGGGACAACCGGGTGCCCGACCCGGCCAACGTGCCCGCCGACCGCCTCGAGGGCTGGGACTGGCAGGCCGACATCGACGAAGGCCGGCTGACCCATCCCGGCGAGCGCCTGCCGCTCATCGACGGCATCGAGATGCGCTTCATCCTCGAAGACCAGCCGCGCTGGCTCTACTTCAAGAGCGGCCACACCGACTGGCTCATCCCACCGAAGGACAACTCGGCGGAGGCCATCCAGGGCAAGGAGCTCTCGCCGCTCATGGCGAGCCGCAACGTACGGCTCACCGCCATCGCCGAGATGGGCACGGTCTACACCGCGCTCAACACCGACGACGAGGTGATGGGCAACGTGAACCTGCGCCGTGCCCTGGCGCTGGCCATCGACCACAACTGGACCGTCGACAACCTCTACAGCGGCAACGCCCAGGTGGCCGAGAGCCTCATCCCGCCGGGCATCGCCGGCTACGAGCACGGCTACCACCCCTACAAGACCGCCGACTACAGCGCCGACATCCCCCGCGCCAAGGAGCTCCTGGCCGAGGCCGGCTACCCCGACGGCATCGACCCGAAGACGGGCAAGCCCCTGCGCCTCCGCTTCGAGAACTCGGGCACCAGCACCACCCAGCGGCACTTCGCCGAGCGCGTGCGAGATGAGTTCCGTCGGATCGGCATCGAGGTCGACATCATCGTGAACACCTGGCCGCAGATGAACGAGAAGATGCGGAACCGGGACTACCAGATGGCCGGCCTCGCCTGGGGCTTCGACTACCCCGACGCCCAGAACATCCTGCAGCTGCTCTACGGCCCCAACCAGGCGCCAGGCATCAACCGCAGCAACTACGACAACCCCGAGTTCGACGCGCTCTACGAGCAGTCGAGCACCATGTCCGACAGCCCGGAGCGCACGGCCCTCTACCAGCGCATGGCCCGCATGGTGGCCGACGACGTGCCCTGGATCGTGCGCGTGCACCGCACCCGCAACAACCTCCAGCAGCCCTGGGTGAGCGGCGCCTACTACAGCGAGGTGCACGACCAGTGGGTCAAGTACGCCGCGCTGGACGTCGAGATGCGTGAGCGCCTCGTGGCCGAGTGGAACGTGCCGGTGCGCTGGCCGCTCGGCGTCTTCCTGCTCCTGTTCTTCGGGATCCTCGGGGGATCGGTGGTGCAGGCACGACGCACCAAGGGCCTGCAGAAGGTGGCGGCATGACCGGCTACCTCATCAAGCGCATCCTCCAGGCGATCCCCGTCCTGCTCGGCGTGGCCTTCATCACGCTCGTGCTGTTCGACGTGGCCGGCGGCGACCCCTGCCTCATCAAGCTGGGCAAGAACCCCAGCGAGGTCGAGGTGCAGATGTGCCACGACGAGCTCGGTCTCGACCTCTCGCTCCCCGAGCAGTACCTCCGCTTCCTCGGCCAGATCGTCACCTTCGACTTCGGCGAGAGCTGGTCCCACGACACGCCTGTCCGCGAGATCTTCGCCCGCGGGCTCGTCCCAACGCTGAGCCTCTCGGTGCCGGCCTTCCTCATCGGCAGCTTCATCGCCGTGGTGCTGGCGCTGCTGGTGAGCTTCTACCGGGCCAGCCTCCTCGATCGCGTCGTCACCGCCGGGGCCATCGCCGGCATCAGCGTGAGCTCGCTCATCTACATCCTCGTGGGTCAGTGGCTGCTGGCCGACCAGTGGAAGCTGTTCCCGGTCTGGGGCTACGAGTACGGCTTCGGCGCCGTCACCTTCGTGGCCCTGCCCATCCTCATCTGGGTGGCACTCAGCGTGGGCACCGACGTGCGCTACTTCCGCACCGTGGCCCTCGAGGAGATCGGCCAGGACTACGTGCGCACGGCCCGGGCCAAGGGCATCTCCGAGAACGCCGTGCTCTTCAAGCACGTGCTCAAGAACTGCAGCGTGCCCATCATCACGCGCATGACCATCATCGTGCCCTTCCTCATCACGGGCTCGTTCCTGATGGAGATCTTCTTCGGGATCCCGGGCCTGGGCAGCACCCTCTACACAGCGGTCACCAACAGCGACCTGCCCGTGGTGAAGGCGCTCACCATGCTCGGCGCCACGCTGTACGTCATCTTCAACATCATCGCTGATGTGCTCTACGCCACCCTCGACCCGCGGATCCGGCTGCAATGACCCAGGCGCATGCACCGATCAAGCCGCGGTCTCCGGCACGGGAGGCCTGGCGCCGCTTCAAGCGCGACCGGGTGGCCGTCGTCTGCCTGGCGCTGTTCAGCTTCTACGCGCTCACCGCCGGAAGCGCCCAGGTGATCGAGCTCTTCCAGGAGGGCACCAAGCTCTACGACATGACCCTGGCCGAGCAGGGCATCGACGTGGCCGAGACCGCGACAGCCCCCAGCAGCGTGCACTGGCAGGCCTGGTGGGGCACGACCAGCGCCGGCAAGAGCGTGCTGCTGCGCGTCTTCCACGGCACCAAGGTGGCGTTCGTGGTCGGCCTGTGCGGCGCCGGTCTGAGCGTGCTCATCGGCATGACGCTGGGGCTGCTGGCCGGCTTCTTCGGGCGCAAGGTCGATCTGGCGGTCCAGTACCTCTACCAGACCGTCGCCAGCATCCCCTACCTGCTGCTGCTCCTGGCCCTGGCCTTCGTGGTGCGCCAGGGGCCGGTGGCCGCCGCCTACAACGAGTTCAGCGTCGGGGGGCTCTACCTCAGCGAGTACCTGAGCCTGGGCCTCTTCAACATCATCGTGGTCATCGGCCTCACGAGCTGGGTGACCCTGTGCCGGCTGGTGCGCGCCGAGACCATGAAGGTGCGCGAGCTCGACTACGTGCAGGCCGCGCGCAGCCTGGGCATGGGCGAGCTGCGGATCATGTTCCGGCACGTGCTGCCCAACGTCTTCCACCTCGTCATCATCAACTTCAGCCTGCGCTTCGTCACCGCCATCAAGAGCGAGGTCATCCTGACCTTCCTCGGCGTCGGCGTCGACAAGGAGCCCAGCTGGGGCCAGATGATCGCGGATGCCAAGAACGAGCTCATGCGGGGGATCTGGTGGCCCCTGCTGGCCAGCGGCGTGGCCCTGTTCGGGCTGACGCTGGCGGTCAACTACGTGGGCGACGCCCTGCGGGACGCCCTCGACCCGCGCCTCAAGAACTGAGACCCATCCTGAGAACTGGCCGGGTCAGCGGCGTTCTCAGATGGGCTTGTGGGAGACGCGGTAGCGGCGGAAATGTATCTCGAGGAAGCAGGGCACCGCCTCGCCGTCGACGTGGTGAGGCTCGAAACGCCACTTCTTCACGACCGCCTCCGATGATGCCGCGTGGGCCGAGTCGCATCCCGACACCACCGTGGCGCTCGGCCGGCCCCTGTCGTCGACGAACACGCCCACCGTGCACCTGGCCTCCACTCTGGGCTCCACTCGGCGCACGGGCGCGTCACCAGGGACGCTTGGTGCCACGCGTCCGTTCCGCGACACCTCGCTCCAGTGCAGCCCCACCACCGCCTGGGCGCGCCCGCTTGTCGGGGGGGACTTGCTCCACCAGCGGTAGGTGGTGCGGGTCACGAACTGGTGCTTCACGGCCTCCCCGTCGATGACGAGCGGCTCGAAGAGCGTCCGCCTCGCCGTCTCGAGGACACCATCTGAGTACTCCTCCGGGCAGTCCTCGATCTTCACGTCGTAGGGGGCCCCCGTCTCGTCCACGAAGAAGCGGACATCGCACACCGTCTCCCCGTTGCCGCTGGGGGGCGTCGCCGGTGCGATCGAGTCCCCCTTCACAGGCTCGCGCACCTTCACCTCGCTCCAGTGGATGGCCAGCGGCGCCTCCGCATCCTGCGGAGCCTCCGCCGACTCCACCAGACCGAGCTCGTCGGCGACGGCCGGCACCTCGTCAGCTGTGGGGTTCTGCACCTGACCCGCCAGCGCCAGGCTCGTCATCGTCATCAACCACATCCGTACCTCCCCGTGAAGTCGGAAGGAACATGACAACGGCCAGGTGTGACCGCAGCAGTCCCACACGACGTGCTTCACACCTATGTACGCAGCACCCGCCAGAACATTGCTCGGGAGAGCTCGGGGGGCTGGCCCGAGATGGACTGGCTGGAGCCCCAAGGCAGGAGCGACCGGCTACACATCCATGCATCGTGGGACCACTCCCGGAGCGCGTCGTGAACCGCCTGCTGCTGCCCCTGCTCGCCGCCTGTGCCACTCCAGCACCACCCCCTGCCGACCTCACCAGCTCGGAAGCAGAAGACGCCGACGTCGCCACAGGTGAGGTCCTTCCCGAGCTCGGAGCCAGACCCGGGCGAATGGTCCGGACCACCGGTGGAGCGCCCCTGCCCGGCGCCGACCTCGACGCCCGCCTCGACGCCGCCGGCCCCCTGCTACGCCGGGCCCTGCGCGCCCCCGGCCTGTCCCTTCACCGCACCCACCGCCTCCGAGGTGGAGGCGGCATCGGCGTGTTTCGCAGCGAGGCCCAGGGCCTCCCGGTGATCGAGGGCGAGGTGAAGCTCCTCGTCGACGCCCAGGGCCGGGT
>JAERSX010000081.1 GCA_016845285.1 Deltaproteobacteria bacterium
CTCCCAGGTAGCGCTGGAGCCAGCCCCAGCGGTGGAAGTCGGTCTCGTCGGCGCCCTTGTCGTGGATCTTCCAGAGCGACTCACCGTAGGTGGCCCAGCCCTCGTTCAGCCAGGCCTGGCTCCAGTCCTGACACGTCAGCAGGTCGCCGAACCACTGGTGCATCAGCTCGTGGGACACGAGGTCGTCGAAGCTGTGGTCGAGGCTGGCGCGCTCCGACGTGAGCATCAGATCGGTCATCGTGGTGGCGGCGACGTTCTCCATGCCTCCGAAGATGAAGTCGTGGACGACCACCTGGTCGTAGCGGGGCCAGGGGTAGGCCACACCCAGGCGCTCGCCCAGCTGGGCCACCATGGCGGGCGTCTTGTGGAAGGCTCGCTCGACCGTTGCGGGATCTGTGCCCTTTGGCACGAGGTAGCGGATGCGCTGCCCCTCTCCCTCGTAGGTGTCGAGCTCGCCGACGACGACGTTGACCAGGTAGGCCGGCATGGGCTCGGCCTGCTCCCAGGTCCAGGTCCGCCACCCGTCGGCGTCTTTGCTTGAGCTGGCGAGAAATCCGTTGGAGACCACCTCTTGGTGGGCCGGGGCGGAGATGATCAGCGTCCACGGGTGCTTGATGCGGGGGTGGTCTACGCAGGGGAAGAGGTGGTGACCATCCTCGTCCTGGCACTGGGTCCAGGCCATGGGCCGGCGGTCGGGCTCGGCGGGTGTGGCTCCCACGAAGTAGAGACCGCGAGCGGGTCGGCCGGCGTACCGCACCGTCACCTCGGCTCCCTCAGCGGGCAGGCCGCCGAGATGGAGACGGGCCTCACGGTGGGACCAGCTCAGACCCTCGGGGCCGGTGACCTCGGAGACCTCGACGCTGTCGAGGTCGAGGACCACAGCACCCAGGCCCGCGGGCAGGGGCTCGATCCGCAGGGTCGCCTCACCGCGCAGGACGGGGGTCTCGGGGTCGATCCACAGGTGGATCCGAGCATGCGCCACCCGGAACGGCACATCGGGACCGAACCGTGGGCGGATGCCGGCCTCTGCGTAGGTGCGGCCGTCGGCCTCGAGCAGTCCTCGGCTCAGGGCCTCGGTGCCGAGGATGCGCTCGTGCAGGGCTTCTCCGACCATGCTGCCTCCCGGCCAGCGGACCTATCCCAACAACCGCGGGCTGGCGGCGGTGGGAGCCATGTCAGTGAGAGTGGCTGTGGCCGTGGTCGTGGCCATGTCCCGCGTCGGCCCCGGCCTTTCGCACGTGGTCCAGCCAGCTCTCGATGCGCACCCGCACGCGCACGCGGTCCTGGAGCTTGATCGCGCCCATCAGCGCCTCATGGGGTTGGATTCCCCACTCGCTGGGACGCAGCTCGTGATCGAGCTCGAGGCGGCCGGCCGTCTCGCGGCCGTGCACGGTCAGAGGTCGGGACTGGCCTCGGAGGTGGAGCGTCCCGCTGAACACGGGCTTCTTGGGGTCGCCTCCCACGGTGCCTTCGAAGCGGACCTGAGTGTGCTGGCCCGCCTGCAGAACCTCACCGTGGATCACCTCGAGGATGCTCCTCTTGTCGCGATCCTTGAGGGCACGGTGATCGAGACGGCCCTTTCGTACGGCACCGTCGACCTCGATGGAGCCCACCTCGAAGGTGGCGCTGAGCGTGGTCCCGTCGAGGTCGACGGTCCACTTGCGCACCGTGAGCTGCAGATCGTGCGCCACTCGGGACAGCAGGCCCGTCTTGAAGGTGTAGACCTTGACCTCTCCGTGCCGGATCTCGATGGGGCCCATGGCTCAGCCTGTGTGTTGGTCTATGAAGCGCTGCACGTTGCGGCGCACCAGCGTGAGGATGGTGCCCTGCGGGTTCACACCCGGGCTGGTGGGCAGCACGCTCGCATCCTGGATCCAGACGTTGCTCTTGCTGTGCAGCTTGCCGTGGGAGTCGACGGTGCAGCGTGCCAGGTCCTCGCCCATGGGCAGGGAGCTGAAGAGGTGGATGGTCGACACGCTGATCTGATCGGACGGCAGGGTCTGAGGAAGGTCGTCCCAGGCGCTGGGATGGGTGATCGTCTCGCCGTGCTCGAAGGGACTGTAGACCTCGGTCGCACCCGCTGCGAAGACGAGCTCTGCGAGGCGACTGAGGCCCTCGCCAAGCAGGTTCAGGTCTTCGGGGAGCACCGGGTGGCGCACCAGGGGGTGCTTGAACACGGGCAGCGGTCGCACCTTCCCCATGCCCTTGCCCGCGACTGCCACGTAGAAGACGCCCAGGTGGGGCCACTCCTCGAGCCGGGCCACCTTGTCGGGCACCAGTCGGTTCATCCACATGGCCACGTGCGGAATGGAGCTGTGGGAGCAGCCCAGCGTGATGGCCGGCTTGAACTGCTCCACCTGGTGGACCGGGACACCCCAGGTCGGGTCGTTCATGGGCTCGGGGAAGCGAGCCGCGAACCGGATCATCGGGTGCATCTGGAGCGTGTCGCCCACGCCGTGGGTCACACCGCTGCGGCGGAGGACCAGGGGGGTCTGCACGGCACCGGCACACACGAAGAGCTTGTTGAAGCCGATGCGAAGTCGCTGCTTACGGCCGTCCTCTGTGGTTCGCTCGGCCTCGGCGTAGAGCGCGTGCTCGCCCTGGAAGTGAATCCGGTGCACACGCACACCGGTCTCGAGCCTTGTGCCTGCGGCCAGGCTCCGGGGGATGAGCGTCTCGGTCATGGACTGGCGCCGGCTGCGCCAGCCGCCCTCTGGGGTCTTGGAGTACTTCCAGAAGCGCTGGATCTCGCGGCTCTTCCACCCGAGGGTCTCGGCGCCACGGGCGAAGAGCTGGCTGGCCGGTGACTCGCCCATGGGGCGGGTCGACACACCGAGCTCGCCCTCGATGGTCTCGAACTGGTCCATCAGGTCCTGGACCTCGAAGTCGTCGATCTGGAAGTCGCGACGCCAGGTCTCCAGGGTCTCGGCCAGGGGACGGTGGTACAGGGCGGCGTTGATCTCGCTGGCGCCACCGACACACTTGCCCTCGATGTAGGTGACGTTGACGTTGCCCAGCGTCGAGGTGAGCCCGCCGTTGCGGTACTTCTGGTTCATCTCCTCGAGGGTGTAGGACTTGCTCGAGTCGACGGAGTGGTGGCGACCCTCCTCCACCATGAGCACGTCGAAGCCTGCCTCGGAGAGGAGCGTGGACGTCATGGCACCGCCCGGGCCCGAGCCCACCACCAGCACATCGCAGTCGAGGCGTGCCACTCAGCTGACCTCGTGGCCGTGGGGTGCGTCTGCTTCCTCTACGTGGGAGTAGTAGACGAAGGTGCCCATCTTCTCGTAGAACTGGGTGAAGCTACGAAACAAGCCGATGGGGGATCGCTTCCAGGCGTCGAGACAGCGTTGGCGACCGGCGAGATCTTGCTTGCGGAAGGGGCGGCCTCCGCGCGCGCGGGCCGTGGTGTCGAAGGCCAGGGTCACGCCCAACATGCCCAGGCCGAACAGCTCGGGCATGTGCTCGAGCTTGTGGTGGAGCATGGCGGCGGTCTCGTCCACGAAGCGCTCACCGGAGAGCTCTTCGCGACCGAGCTCGGCGCACAGGACGGTGTCCACCAGGCTGTCGATGACAGGGCGAACCCGTGGCCTCATGGCAGCTCGGGCAAGCTCGATGGGGTCAAGAGCCATCGTGGTCGGACTACTCGGCGACCGCGGGCATGCGCGTGGTGGGCAGCAGGACGTAGCCGTCGCGCAGATCGCCCAGGAAGGCGCAGTCTTCGGGGCCGCGCATGTCGAGGAATGCGGCGGTGTATGCGCACAGGGTGGCCTCGAGACGTTCCTCGAGGGCGCCCACGCGGCTGCCGTTGGAGCTGGGCAGGTCGGCCTCGATGAGCTCCTCGAGCTGCGGGCTGTCGAGGAGGACGGGCAGGGCCTCGCCGAGCTTCTCGTGCAGGGTCTCGCGGAAACGAGCGACGGCGTCTTTGCGGGCGCCGACCGGGCCGCTCTTCAGGCGCACCGGGCGCTCCAGATCGAAGAGCATGATCTGGGTGGCCTGGTTGTAGGTCTCCACAACGCGGTCGCCTTCGCCCATGGGGTTGGGGTCGAAGCCCATGCGCATCATGGCGCGTCCCATGGTGCGGGGGTGCGAGGCGTTGACGGTGTTGACCTGGTATTCGTCGATGTGGTGGCTGCTGAAGTGCTCGTCGAGCATGGCATCACAGGGGCGTCGACCTCCCACGTTCTCCACCATGATGGGAGCGTTGACGGCGATGATGCAGCCGTGGCGGCCCCGATTCCGGGCGATGAAGCCGAGGATGTCTTCGTGAGCGCGCAGGCTGGCGCTCTCGATGAGCTCGACGGACTTGCCGTCTTCCGACGGAATGAGCACGGCGCCACCTGAAGAATGGCGAGGAGCCCAGGCCAGGTCGATGCCGATGTAGCGGGGGGTGCGGCGTCTTTTGCGGGGACGGGTCACGGTGTGCCTTCCAGCGGTAGTGGGGTCGCTTAGCGCGGCACGTTTCCCCTGCAACACCCAGACCGTGCTTCAGGTGTCAGGATCTGCCCAACGGACGGCACGAAGGGCGAGAAAAGCAGGGCGGAGATTGGCCGGTGTGTGGCCAAGGATCTTGGTGGCGATGTCATTGGCTTCTGCGCGTGCGCGTGCACCGCGAGAGGCGTGCAGCACATCGAGGAGCAGGAAACGGTCGCCGCTCGCGCGCGTCTCGCGCTCGGTAGAGGCCAGCACTTCGGCATCGCCGCCGACGGTTGCGCCGTAGAACAGGAGCTGTGCGGCCAGGCCTCGGTCGCCCGCCAGGCTCAACACGTGCATGGCTTCCATGAGGGCATCGGGGTCGGCTGTCAGCACACCCACCATGCCCAGGTAGTACGCGGCCGAGGCGGTGAAGCCCGCGCGGTTGGCCTCCATCTCTGCTGCCTGGAAGGCGGCGAGGGCGGCCTGGGGGTCATCGACGGAGAGGCGGAAGCGTGCGCTGATCTCTCGATGAGCCAGGCGGAGGTAGGTCGTGGCCTCGGCGTCCAGGGCGATGCGAGAGCTGTCGAGTTGCCGCTGGGTCTGCTCGAGATCGCCGCAGGCCAGTGCCACGGAGGCCAGGCCCACCTCGGCGAGCGCTTGGGCGTAGGGAAGGCCGGCCCTCCGTGCCACCACCTTCGCTTCATCCAAGGCCTCCACAGCGGCGTCTGGCTGACCCTGGCGCCGCTTGCAGATGGCCAGACGGTACAGCGTGGGCACCAGGTCGTGGTGTCTGTGATCGCCTCGCAGGAAGGTGGCTTCCTCGCTGAAGTGACGGACCGCCTCGGCGAGCTGGCCCTCTTCGGCGAGCAGGGCTCCGAGGCCCCCGTGGGCACGGGCCGCATAGGAGAGGTTGCCCTGGCGACGAGCCACCTCGACGCAGCGCTTGTAGGTGACGGCCGCCTCCTCGGGTCGGGCCCCCAGGCGGTGGCTGTTGGCGCTCAGCAGCAGGGCTGCGGGCAGCGAGGGGTCGTTGGTGTCTTCCCCCAGCAAGGTGAAGACGTCCTCGGCGATCAGGGCGGTGCGGCGCTCGTCGCCCATGCCGTGATGGACGCGTCCCAGGCCCACCATGGCCCGAGCCTGCAGCGAACGGAGGCCCAGCTCCTCGGCGAGCCGTCGTCCGGCCTTGAGCGCGGTGGCGGCCTTCTCTCGCTGTGCCACCGTGTCGAGGACGAGGCCACGGGCGATGGCCAGCTCCGCCGAGACTGCGGGGGCCGTGCCTGGGATTCGGCTCGCCGCAGCCAGGACATCGAGAGCCCGCTGGGGCTCCCCGCCGCGGTGGAGCACCTGACCGAGGGCCAGGAGTGCGGTGGGTGCCTCGTCCGGCCGGGCGCCGAAGGCTCGGTGCCACGTGAGCCTGCGGTCGCGCCAGGGGCTCTCGGGCATCGCCGCCATGGCCTTGGCCAGGAGACGATGCAGTGTGGCCTGTCGGCTGCTCGAGACCTCCGCGAGAACGAGCGTTCCGACCGCGGGGCGCCGCAGCGCGATCCACTCGCCATGCGTTCCGTCCGCGCCAGGCCGGATCTCTCGTCGCACCAACCCGTTCATGGTCAGGTTGCCGAGCGCACTCCCCCCGTCGTCCAGCCCAGCCACCTGCATGGCCATCTCGAGGGGGAGATCCGAGCCGGCCACTGCGAGGAGATCGAGGAGCCGACGGCTGCTGCGATCGGCGCTCGCGAGCACCGTGCCGAAGAGGCGGCTGAGCCCCGTCGTCGGGGCGATGGGGGCGGAGCGATCGAGGTGCCAGCGGAGGGTGCCGTCGTCGCCGATGCCCTTGCAGGCGAGGGCCTTGCGCCGGACCAGCTCCTTGATGCCAAGGACCACGATGCCCGGCAGCCCCCCCGACATGCGGTGGAGCTGCTCGGCCAGCCCGGCTGGGGGCGAGACCGTGCGCAGCATCCCAGCGACCACCTGATGGGTCTCTTCGAGGCGCAGGGGGCGAAGGGTCACCATGTGGGCGGGGAGCTGCGGAACCGGCCGCGAGCTGGTCGCGATGAGCCTCAGGGCGGGGGCAGCCAACAGGGCGCGGGCCAGGATCTCGGCGGCCTCGGAGCCAAGGAGCTCGGCATCCTCCAGGATCAGCAGCGTGGGGCCTTCCTCGCTCAGTGCTTCGAGCTCTGTACCCAGCTCAGCGGGGCTCTCGAGCGTGCGTCCGGTGACACGACCGAGGTCTTCGAGGAGCCGTCCCAGGACATCTTGAGGCAAGGCACGATGGCGGCACCGGAGAGCGATGAGCTCGTGTGAAGCAGCGCGTGCGAGGGTGATCGCCTCGGCGGCCACCCGGCCAGAGCCGGCGCCGATCTCGCCCTGCAAGATGCTCCGACCCCCCTCGTCGAGCACCGCGTGGATGGCACCCAGAGCTGCGCCTCGACCCACCAGCGGGGCGGCACGCAGCCGGCGATCGGCGCCTGCAGCCCCCGTGAGGTGGGCCAGGGCCACCCCCGATGACGGAGGACGTGCGGCTGGGTCTCGTGCCATGAGGCGGGTGATGGTGTCGAGGAGCCGCACAGGGGCGTTCGGCACCAGCTCCGACAGCGGCGTGGTCTTGCCGCGGCGGTGGGCGCGGAGGTAGCCCGTCGCGCCGCTGGCGTGGAAGGGGCGGGACTGTGCGAGGGCCTCGTAGAGGGTGATCCCCAAGCTGTAGAGGTCACACCGGTGGTCGACCTCGGCCCCGGCGATCTGCTCGGGCGCCATGTAGGCGTAGGTGCCCATGACATCTCCGAGGGTGGTGGTCAGCGGGTCGGCGGGGTCGGCGGCCAGGCCCAGGTCGAGGAGCAACACGCGGTTGCTGTGGGTGAGGTAGACGTTCGAGGCCTTCACGTCCCGGTGCACGATGCCGTAGTGGTGCAGGTAGTCGAGCACGCGCAGCAGAGCCGAGGCTGTGGCCACGACGTCGTCGGGAGGCATCGCACCGTGCCGCTTGACGCGCTGGCTCAGGGTCTGGCCCTCGAGGAGCTCGAGGACGAGGTACGGCCGCGGGTTCTCGACCACGTCGAAGCAGCGGGGCAGCCCGGCATGGGCGAGACGTCGTAGGAGACGGCCTTCCCTGAGGAAGCGGTTGCGGTGAGCGCGGCTCCGATCGGGTTCCCTGAGGATCTTGAGGGCCACCTTCCGACCGCCGTCCGGTGGCGACGCCCGCCAGACCTCGGCGAGACCGCCGGACCCGATGCGTTCTTCCAACACCCAGGCACCGAGGCGCGGAGGGTTGGTGGCGCTCAAGGGCTACCCGGAGGCTGACCGCCCTGACCGCCCTGACCGCCCTTGCCGCCCTTGCCGCCCTTTCCACCTTGGCCAGGGCCACCTGGACCTCCGGGTCGGCCCTTTCCGCCCTTTCCGCCCTTGCCCTCCTCTTCGAGGCCCACCTCCAACAGCCCACGGCCGGCCTGGCCCATGTCCTCGCCCATGCGTTCCTCCACCACCTTGAGGCGGGTGAAGAGCTCGTCGATGGCGTCTTGGGCGTTCTTCGCCGACATCGTGGTCGCGCGCGGGTCGTAGCCCACGAGGCTGCCCTGCAGGGTGCCCGTGGTCTGGAGCTCGGAGATGGCCAGCTCGATGCGGCTCAGCCGGATGTCCAGGGCTTCGAGCTGGGCGGCCGTCACGCCCTCTTCTTGGGGCTCTTCGGCTGCCGCCTGCGCCTTGGACTCCAGCTCGGAGAGCGCTGCGCTCACGGT
>JAERSX010000082.1 GCA_016845285.1 Deltaproteobacteria bacterium
CCACCTCGCCGAGCTGGGCTGGACCGACATCGTCGTGTTGGAGCGCGACCGCCTCACGTCGGGCACGACCTGGCACGCGGCCGGGCTCATGGCGACCTTCGGCTCCTTCTCCGACGTCTCCATCGAGTGGCGCCAGCACACGCGGCACCTCTGCGAGACCCTCGAGGCCGAGACCGGCCTGTCCACGGGCTTCGCCCCCGTCGGCTTCATCGAGCTGGCCGGCGACCGCGACCGCCTGGAGGAGTACCGCCGGGTGGCCGCCTTCAACCGCCACTGCGGCGTCGACGTGCACGAGATCTCCCCGGCTGAGGTGGCCCGCCTCTTCCCCCTGGCCCGCACCGACGACCTGCTCGCCGGCTTCCACGTCGCCCGCGACGGCCGGGTCAACCCCGTCGACCTGACCATGGCCCTGGCCAAGGGCGCCCGGCTCAAGGGCGCGCGCATCCTCGAAGAGGTGCCCGTCATCGACGTCCTCCACAAGGGGGGACGGGTCACCGGCGTGCGCACGGCCCACGGCGACATCGAGGCCGAGTACGTCGTGAACTGCGCGGGCATCTGGGCCCGAGAGCTGGCCGCGAAGTCCGGCATCACCGTGCCCCTGCAGGCGGCCGAGCACTACTACCTCATCACCGAGGAGATGGAGGGCATGGACGCCGACCTGCCCATCATCGAAGACCCCGCGTCCTACGGCTACTACCGCGAGGAGGGCGGCGGGCTGATGGTGGGGCTGTTCGAGCCCGTGTGTGCCCCGTGGCGCCTCGACGGGATCCCCCGCGACTTCTCCTTCGGCACCATCGAGCCCGACTGGGACCGCATGGCGCCCTACATCGAGAAGGCCATGGAGCGGGTGCCCTGCTCCCTCGACTCGGAGATCCGCCTGCTCTTCTGCGGGCCCGAGAGCTTCACCCCCGACCTGCTCCCCATCATCGGCGAGGCCCCCGAGCTCCGGAACTACTTCGTGGGCGCGGGCATGAACTCCGTGGGCATCTGCACCGGTGGCGGCGTGGGCCGCACCATCGCCCGCTGGATCGCCACCGGTCACCCCGACGTCGACGTGTCCTGGTGCCACATCGACCGGCTCAAGGCCTACCAGAACAACCGCGACTACCGCGCCCAGCGCACCGTCGAGTCCCTGGGCATGGTCTACCAGGCCCACTACCCGACCCGGCCCATGCTCACGGCCCGCGACGCCAAGCGCTCCCCCTTCCACGATCGCCTCGCCGCCCGCGGCGCCTACTTCCGCGACGTCAGCGGCTACGAGAGCGCCGACTGGTATGCGCCCGAGGGCGTCGAGCCCGTGGTCGACACGCTGTCCTGGGGCCGCATGAACTGGTTCCCCTACTGGGAGGCCGAGCACCGGGCCTGTCGCGAGGGCGTCATCCTCATGGACATGTCCTTCATGTCCAAGTTCCTGCTCCAGGGACGCGACGCGGGGCGGATCATCGGCCAGCTCTCGGCCAACGAGGTCACCGCCGAGACCGACACCATCGTCTACACGCAGTGGCTCAACGAGCGCGGCACCCTCGAGGCCGATCTCACCGTCACCAAGCTGGCCCATGACCGCTACTGGATCGTGGCCACCGACACGGCCCATCGCCACGTCGAGACCTGGGTGAACCGCCACATCGGCCCCGACGACTTCGCCGTCCTCACCGACGTCACCGGCGGCTACGGACAGCTCAACATCCAGGGCCCCCGCTCCCGCGAGCTCATGCAGCGCGTCACCCGCACCGACATGTCCAACGAGGCCTTTCCCTTCCGGGCCGCACGCGAGATCGAGATCGGCATCTCCCGGGTGCGGTGCACGCGCATCACCTACCTGGGCGAGCTCGGCTACGAGCTCACCATCCCCGCCGAGGTGGCCACCCAGGTCTACGACCGCATCGTCGAAGCGGGCAGAGAGGTGGGCCTGGTGCACGCCGGCCTCAAGGCCCTGGCCAGCCTGCGCTTGGAGAAGGGCTACCGCGACTACGGCCACGACATCGACGCCACCGACACCGTGCTGGAAGCCGGGCTCGGCTTCGCGGTGGCCTGGGACAAGCCCGGCGGCTTCATCGGTCGCGCGCCAGCACTGGCCCAGAGAAACGAGCGGGGCCTGCGCCGGCGCCTGCTGCAGATCCGCGTCACCGATCCCGAGCCCATGCTGCACCACGCCGAGGTGGTCTACCGGGACGGCGTGGCCGTGGGCTACGTGCGCGCCGGCTCCTACGGCCACACCCTGGGCGGCGCCGTGGGCCTGGTCATGGCCGCCTCCCCCGAGCCCATCGGTCGGGACTTCGTCAAGGGCGGCACCTGGGAGGTGGACATCGCCGGCACCCGCTACCCGGCGGTGGCCTCGCTGCGCCCCATGTACGACCCCACCATGGCGCGCATCAAGGCCTGAGACCTGCCCAAAAGGTACCCTCCAACCCTCGGAGGCACCATGCGGCCCACCCCGTTCCTCACCCTCGCCTTCGTCCTCGGCTGCCGCGGCTCCGACAAGAGCGACGCCGGCGAGATCGGCTACGACCCCAACGCCGCCATCGACGCCGATGGTGACGGCCACCTCTCCGACACCGACTGCGACGACGACGATCCAGCGGTCCATCCAGAGGCCCTGGAGGCCTGCAACGATCGGGACGATGACTGCGACGGGGAGGTCGACGAAGGCCTCGATCAGACCGTGTTCCTCGATGCCGATGGCGACGGCTGGGGCGACGACGAGGCGACCCTCGAGGCCTGCGAGACCCCCGATGGCTACGTCGCCGAGGGCGGCGACTGCGACGACCTCGACGCCAGCACCCATCCCGACGCCACCGAGATCTGCGACGAGGTCGACAACGACTGCGACGGCGACATCGACGAGGACGTGACCACTACCTTCTACGCCGACGGCGACGACGACGGGTATGGAGACGAGCTGTCGACCACGGAGGCCTGCGAGCTGCCCGCCGATCACACCCTCGCCGCCGGCGACTGCGACGACGACGATCCCGCGGTGAACCCCGACGCCACCGAGGTCTGCAACGGCATCGACGACGACTGCGACGGGGTGATCGATCCCGACGACGCCGAAGATGCGTCCACCTGGTACACCGACGCCGACAGCGACAGCTACGGCACCGAGCCCACCACCACCGCCTGCGAGAAACCCGTCGGCTTCGCCGACAACGCCGACGACTGCGACGACACGAGCCGCGCCATCTCGCCAGCCGACGACGAGACCTGCAACGGCATCGACGATGACTGCGACGGCCTCACAGACGACGAGGACAGCAGCGTGACCGGCACCGTCACCTGGTTTCGGGACGCCGACGAGGACGGCTACGGCTCGGCCGATCACACCCAGGACGCCTGCGACGAGCCCAGCGGCTACGTCGACGATGACACCGACTGCGACGACCTCGACGTGGACGTCAACCCCGTGGCCGACGAGGTCTGCGACGGCGTCGACAACGACTGCGACGGACTCACCGACGACGACGACAGCACCCTGGACACCAACACCCAAGACACCTTCTACGCCGACACCGACGGCGACGGCTTCGGCGACCCCGACACCTCGACCGAGGCCTGCGACGAGCCCAGCGGCTACGTCGAAGACGACGAGGACTGCGACGACACCGACGAAGACGTCAACCCCGACGCCGACGACGAGTGCGACGGCATCGACAACGACTGCGACGGCACCACCGACCCGACAGGCGTCGACTCCGACGGCGACGGCACCGACAACTGTGTCGACAGCACCGTCTGGAGCGACGACTTCGACGACAGCAGCTGGGGCTCCTGGAGCACGGTCGACCTGGGCGGTGGCAACACGCCGGTCTGGGCCATGAGCGGCAACATGCTGCACGAGGCCAGCAACGCCGCGGTGAGCATCGCCCTGGGGCCCGATCTGGGCGAGCTCTACGAGTACACCGTCTCGGTCGACGTCTCCTGGAGGGGCACGGCCAACAACGGGGCCGCCATCGCCTTCGACTACGTGGACACGTCCACCTACTGGCTCGCCCGTTGGCTCGATCCCAACGACTACTACGGCTCGTACACCAACGGCGGCCACCTCGATCTGTACCGCTGCGAGTCCGGCACCTGCACCATGCTGGCCGACGACGACGGCACCACCGATCTGACCGTCTCGACCTACGGCTGGAACACGCTGTCGGTAAGCGTGGCCGACGACGACATCACCATCGCGCTCGACGGGGTCGACTACGTCACCTACACCGCCTCGGGCGAGGCCCCCTTGGGCGCCGGAACCGTGGGCGTCTGGACCTATGACAACGACGGCGGGGTCTACTACGACGACTTCGCGGTCACCAACCCGTGAGCGATCCCTCGCCAAGGGCGAGGATCCGGGTAAAGTAGGGGTCTTGACCTCCCCTTTTCGAGGGTGAGGTGCGCCCAGCCCCCAAGCCTGGTGTCGGCATGAACTTCTCCGTCCGCAACTACGCCCGCCTGGCCACGGCGGCCGTCACCCGTCGCGTGCCCGTCTACGCCCACTTCGGCGTGACCCACCGCTGCAACCTCACCTGCAAGATGTGCGGCATCTGGCGGTACGGAAACCGCAAGGAAGAGCTGGACATGGACCAGATGGCCCTGGTGGCCGAGCGCATGGCGCGCCTGGGTGTGGTCCAGCTGAGCATCGGCGGCGGTGAGCCCTACGCCGTCGACTATATCGAGGACGCCGCCAAGCTCTTCATCGATCAGGGCCTCAACCTGCGGATCCTGACCAACGGCATCGGCAACGGAAACGGCCGCAACGAGGTGGACAAGCCCTACCTCGACCGCATCGACAAGACGATGGCCAACGGCGTCAAGAACTTCAGCATCAGCCTCGACAGCCTCTACCCGGCACGCTTCGACTACATCTGCGAGGTCGACGGCGCCTGGGTGCAGGCCGTGCGCACCATGACCCACATCGGTCAGGCGCTCAAGAACGTGCCCGGCGCGCTGCCCAACATCAACTGCGTGGTCAGCAACCTGAACCTCGAAGAGCTGCCCGACATGGTCCGGTTCGCTCGGGAGATCGGCTTCAGCATCAGCTTCCTGCCCGTCGAGCTCCTCGAGAACAGCAAGTCCGGCGTGCGCAACTGGGAAGGGCGCTTCATCCGCTACCGCCCCGAGATGGGCCTCAACGTCAACAGCTCACCCACCGAGGTCCGCGAGCGCATCGACCGTTCCTACGACGAACTGATCCGCATGAAGGCGGATGGCTGGCCAATCCTCAACAGCACCAACTACCTCAAGGCCAGCCGCACCTACCTCAAGACCGGCCGCTTCCCGGCCGAGGGCTGCGACGCAGGCAAGCTCTACTTCAGCGTGGCACCCAACGGGCAGTTCACCATCTGCCACCGCACGGTCCACCAGCACCTGCACTTCCTCGATCCCGACTTCGAGGAGTACTTCCGCAGCATCGAGTACGAGCGGAAGCGGCTCATGGAAGCCGGCAGCTGCGAAGGCTGCATGCGGGCCTGCTGGATCGACACCAGCAGCATGTTCCGCAACATCCGGGCCTTCGCCGAGACCGCGGCGCTCACCAGCCTGCCCAAGCAGAAGCGGGCCGCCAGCTTCCAGGAAGCCCACGCCTGGGCCAAGTACGACGACATCCAGATCGTCCCCGAGGCAGTCAGCGCCAAGTAGACGGCGGCCCCGCCTCCCGGACGTCTGCGCTCAGTCGAGCACCGCCCGGTAGAGCCGGAAGGTTCCCGACTCCCCCGCTGCCGTCCAGGCCGGCCCCACGGCCTCAGCCAGGGCCACGAGCTCGGGGTGCCGGGGGTGGGTGTCGACCGCCAGCCAGGCCGACCCGGACCACGGCGCCAGCACCCCCACCGCACACGCCGAGCCCAGGGCCGGGTCCATGCTCGGCCGCGCGAAGCGCAGGGCCCCACCGGCCCACGTCCGACGCGGCAGCAGGGCCAGGGGCACCCCGTGCTGGGAGCAGTCGAGGAGCTCCGCCTCCTCGGGCAGGTGAGCCGCCACCAGATCTGCTGCGGCATTCCAGGCCACGGAGTCACCGGGCGCCACCCGTCCCGACCGTAGAT
>JAERSX010000083.1 GCA_016845285.1 Deltaproteobacteria bacterium
GCATGAGGTTGAGCGCCCACAGCGAAGCGCCCGGAACCTTCGCGGAGGTGACGTTGGTGAACAAGGCATCGGTCTCGGGCACCTGGTCGGAGGCATGGAACCCGAACAGATCGAGTACTCGGAGCGTCTCGACGCCGTGCAGGTTGAGCACCTTGCCTTGGATGTTGGCGGCCAGCGTCCAGTCGAACAGCGGTGCGATCATCTCGTACAGGGCGCTCACCCCTCGCTCCTTGAGGGAGATGTCACCCTTCAGCTGGAACTGCAGGTGGCTGAGGAGCAAGCGGGTGTTCAGCTCGGGCGGCGCAAAGGGGAGGCGGCGCTCCCACAGCTCCTGGAAGTGGGCTCCGCTCGCGGGGTGCTCGAATTCCTTGTTGAAGTGGAGGGTGAAGTTGCCTTGCTTGGCCAGGCCGATCAGGGGCTCCTTGAAGAGGTAGGGATCGATGTTCACGAGAGCCTCCACCCGATCGGGGTGCCGGGCGGCGGCGTTGATGCACGGAATCGTGCCCAGCCCACTCCCCACCAGGGCGAACCGATCGAGGCCGAGGTGGTCGGCCACCGACACGAGCATGTCGCCCATGTCGTCGTGGGTCAGATCCCGCTCCTGGGGCGGCGAGCTGCCGTACCCGGGCAGGTCCACCGCTGCCGCGATGCGCTGAGTGGGCCCGCTCAGGTGGTCCAGGATCTCGGTGAAGTCATCGAGGCTTCGCGCCGAGGCGTGCACACCGATCAGCGGTGTGGCGGTAGACGATGGTGATCCGACGGCGGCGTAGCTGACGGTGCCGGCGCCGGTCGCTGCATACCCCACGCAGGCAGGGGTCGTGTGTGCCCCGATGGCCTTGTCTGCGTTCCCGTTGTCTGTGCTCATGTGTTCGTTCCCCTCGGGTTCTGCCTGTTCGGTGCCGTTCTACCTCAGGTGCGCGTTCAACTGGAACCGGTGCGTCATCTCCGCCGCACCGCCTGGTGCCGGTCTCCGGCTTCCCCTGTGGGCACCAGGCCCCCGGGCGTGCAGGAGCGCAGCGCAGACACCAGGCGCACGCCCACCACTTCATCTGTGTCGATGGCTGGCTCTCGGGGTCTTGGTGGGCTGCCGTGGAGGGGCGCCCGACGTCACGCTGAGAGGAGGACCTCTGACACCGAACGCGCGGTGCAGGCGTGGTCGCCGCTGGCGCTGAGCAGATGGCTGGTGTGGCCCGTCTTCAGCAGAGCGCGTCGAACCTGGGTAGGTTGGCCAGGACACCAACAGAGGGAGCACCATGCTTTTCATCGCCCTCCTGTTCAGCCTCACCGCCCGGGCAGATGTCGCACCGGGCCCCTTCTACCGTGAGAAGTGCACCGTCGATAAGAAGGAGCAGCGCGGCACCGAGTGCCAGGAGTGCTCCAGCTGGCACGGCGCGGGCAGCGACAGCGCTGAGCCCGCCTGCGCCGAGCAGTACGAGGGAACGGACTTCGAGTACGTCTGCCAGACCCGAGGCGCCAGCTCCTGGACCGAGGTGTGGTGTGACGGTCCGCCACGGGAGGGCTGCGGCTGCGCGACGGGCGGGGCCTCCGGCGCCCTGGGGCTCCTGCTGTTGGCTGGCCTTGCGCTGACGCGGCGACAAGAGGGAGACGACGAGGGCTGACGGGCCTGCGGGCACGCTGGAGCGGACGCGACCGAGCGCGAGCGGTGCGCCCCAGGTGGCATGGGGCGGTGTGGACCTCCTGACCGCCACCGCGCACCGTGCGTCGGAACCCATCGGCACGACAAGAGCGTGTCCTGGCGGAGCAGGATGGGATGATGGAGCTGTGGACAGACTCGTCCGCGACCGCCCCGAGGATCGAGATGCGTCGATGGCTCGCTCACCTGGTCTTGGCTGGATGCCACGGCGGCACTCCAGAGGGCGGCGACACCATCACGGATCCCGACACCGGTGCGCAGGTGGAACACGAGCAAGAGGAAGAAGAGGAGGAAGAAGAGGAGAAAGAAGAGGAGGAAGAGGAAGAGGAGGAAGAACCAGTAGAAGAGGTCGTGCTCCTCTCGTCCACCGACCACCTGATGCGGGCGGCGATGGAGCTCAAGGGCACCCGACCCACCCTCGAAGAGCTGGAGCGCGTAGAGGCCGATCCCGACGCGATCGCCGACATCGTCGCCGACTACGTGGCGTCCCCCTTGTTTGCTGCCACGGTCATGGACGTGGAGAACGCGACTCTGTGGATGCGCCTCGAGTCCGACCGCATCACCGACACCATCCCGCTCGGACCGGTCAACTCGGAGGATCTGGAGAAGACCCTCTACGAGGAACCGCTGCGCCTCATCGCCGAGGTGGTGGTGAACGATCGCCCGTACACCGACATCGTCACCACCGATGAGACGATGACCACCATCTACGGCCCCTACATGTGGGCCGGCATGGCCGACAACTTCGATCCGGAGGGAGATACCTGGCAGCCCACGACCTACACCGACGGCCGGCCGGTCGCAGGCGTCCTGTCCACCTCGGGCTGGAACCGTCGGTTCGCCTCCAACCGGGCCAACGCCCACCGGGAGGGCGCCGCTGCCGCCGCCTGGTCGCTGCTGTGCACCGACTACCTGACCCGGGACGTACAGCTCGGGATCGTGGACCTCACCGACGAGGACGCGGTCTACAGCGCGATCCTGTACCAACCCGAGTGCGTCAGCTGCCACCAGACCCTCGACCCTCTCGCCGGCTTCTTCTGGGGATTTGCGTTCAGGGGTGGCACGCGGGC
>JAERSX010000084.1 GCA_016845285.1 Deltaproteobacteria bacterium
ACAACGTGGTCTGGCGTCTGGGCCTCGCGGCCACCATCCCCGCTGCGCGCCAGCTGGTGACCCACGGTCACATCTTGGTCGATGGCCGCCGTGTCGATCGCCCCAGCTTCAACGTGACGGTGGGCAAGGTGGTCAGCGTGCGCGAGAAGACGCTGAGCAAGACCTTCATGCAGGACAACCTGGCGCAGGGCACGACCCGTGTACGCCCCGCCTACCTCGAGTTCGACCCTGCAAAGGGCAGTGGCCGCCTCATCGCGCCACCCGAAGCGGAGGATCTTCCCTTCGAGGTGAACACGCAGGCTGTGATCGAGTACTACAGCCAGCAGCTCTGACCGGACCGCGGCCGTCGTGGCCGCCACGGAGCACGCCCCGCCCGAGGTTTCGGTGCGGGGCGTTCTGCGTCTGGCTGGCGCGCTGTCTCAAGCCATCTCACTCTGGGAAGATGCGGCCGGAGAGAACGTGCGCATTCTGGGGATCGCAGCGCTGGCTTGTGCGGTAGGAGGATTGTCCGCGTGCAGTGGGCGGCGCCCTCCGCGCGGCAACGTCGAGGTGGTCAAGCACATCAGCTTTCAGGGCAACGGGGGCGCACTCCAGGGCACGAGCGACTTCGCCTTGCGCGGAGCCATGGTGCAGGGACAGAACAGGCCCATGACCTTCGTGGCGCCACGGCGGCGCCGTGTGTCTCTCGAGCGCGATGTGCTTGCGCTCGACGCGTGGCGCCTCGAGACCTGGTATGCCCACAACGGGTACTTCGACGCGCGGATCTCTGGCTGGGACTTGATCCAGCGACGCCCCGCCAATCGGTGGAGAGGCCCGGTGGTGGAGATCGTGGGTCATGTGGTGGAGGGCCCGACCAGTGTGGTGCGGTCCCTGACCTGGCAAGGAGCTGCGGATCAGGAGGGGCCCCTGACCCGGCACCTGACCCGAAACACCACGCCCGGAGTGGGTGAGCGCTTCGACCTCGACGGCGTACTGGAGTCAGAGGCCATGGCGGAGGAACTCCTCCGCAACAGCAGCTACCCCCTTGTTGAGGTGGTGCCTGATGTACAGGCCTTCCCGAAGGAGGAGGCCGTCGAGGTTCGCTTCGAGGTGGAGCGAGGGCCGTCTTGCACCTTTGGCGAAGTGGAGGTGGTGTCCGAGGGGCGGGTTCCAGAGGACTACGTACGCGCAGAGCTTCGCTGGGAGGAGGGCGATCCATACGATGCCTCTGCTCTGGCGACGACCCGGCGCCGGCTGTTTGGCCTGGGTGTCTTCTCGATTGTGAACGTGGAGCCCTTGCTGGACGAACTCGAGGACAACGTGGTCCCGGTCCGCATCGAGCTTGCCGAGAGTCGTTTTCAGCAGCTGCGCTTGGGTGGAGGAGTCGCCTTCGAGAGCGGAAAGCAGGACCTCCACGTCTCTGCTGACTACCAGCACGTCAACATTCTCAATCGGCTCGTGCGGTTGAACCTCGACAATGAGGTTGGCTACACGACCCTGGCGACCTTCGAGGAGATCGCCGACGGCACCGAGGGTGTGGTGCGGGTGGAGGGCGCCCCCACCCTGGACTCCACCTTGCGTGTTCGCTGGCCCCGGTTCCCTGCCCACTCGCTCCGGACCGAGCTGGAGGTGTCGTTCGAGCTGGGGGTCGAAGAGGCCTACCGGTACGCGACGCCAGAGGTGGCGCCGGCACTGCACTGGCAGGCGACGAAGACGACCAGTGCCATCCTTCGCTATAGCCTCAGCTACTTCGACTACCTGCCTGGGCAGCTGGAGCTCGACAGCAACACTCGGCTGGGTCTTGACGCGACAGACCCGTACCTGTTGTCGATGCTGGGGCAGCAGCTGGTCATCGATCGCCGAGACGATGTGCTCTCACCACGCCGCGGAAGCTACGGACTCTTCGGAATAGACGAGGCAGGAAGTGTCTTGGGTGGTGGCTACACCTTTGTTCGCTTCACAGCCGACCAGAGGCTCTACCTCCCAATTGCACAGATCGGGAGCCGTGTCGCCCACTCGGCCATCGGGCTGCGAGCGGGGGGTGGGCTCATCCTTCCGTTCGGTGGCGACCGTGCAGGGGTGCCCTTCGCCGAGCGCCTCAAGCTCGGGGGCTCGACTGATGTGCGTGGTTGGCGGAGTGGCCACCTGGGTCCGTACATCTGCGACGTGAGCGTGGCGAGCGCCTGCGCGAGTTCGCCTGGACAGGCACCTGAGGGAGTCGAGCTTGGCGACCTGGTGGCCATCGGTGGGCTCTTGCAGGCATTCGGGGGTGTGGAGCTTCGCGCTTACCCTGCAGACCCCCTGGGCTTCGTCATCTTTACCGATGCAGGGATGACATGGAACGAGTTCAGTGAAGTAGCCGAAATCGGGCTGGCGCCAAGTGTGGGATTGGGAGGGCGCTACAAGAGTCAGATCGGCCCCATTCGTCTCGATCTGGGGCTGCGTCTGGATCGTGATCCGATGTTCGAGCTCGAGCAGCGCTTCAACCTCCACTTCTCCTTGTCGGAGGCGTTCTGAGCCGCGTCTCGCGAGCAGTGCGTGTGGCGGCCCTTCTGGGCACTGGCTGCGGGTTGCTTGGTGCCACAGGTGTGGTGTGCGGAGCGGTGTGGCTGCGAACAGGGTCGGGGCAGCAATGGCTTCGCGCCCAGCTCGAGGCGGTCATCCAAGGCCAGGTGCCGGGCGGTAGCGTTCGTCTAGGCGGCCTCGAGTCCGACCTCTGGCGCGGGCTGGAGCTCCAGGAGCTCACCGTGGAGAATTCCGACGGGGAGCCTGTGCTCGGGCTCGACGTGGTTCGGGTCGAGGTGGACCCTTGGGCTCTGCTCACGCTGAGCGAGCCCGCCCTCCACCTCGAGTCGGTGCATCTCGACGGCGCCCAGGTCGTGTTGCGAGAGGGGGCAGGTGGTGAACTCGAGCTGGACGAACTCCTGGGTCTGGATCCAGCTGCAGGTCCCTCCGAGCCGTGGGGGGGGGCTGCCGCTCCCCGTACGAGCCGATGTGCTTCGACTGTCGGAGGTGGCCTTCACCTATGCTCCTGCCGAGGGAACGCCGGTCACCGGAGCGCTCGCGGAGCTCCGATTGAAGCTGAGTGGCGACGGCCGAACGGTGTGGGCTCGCGGTCTGAAGGCGCGGGCACACCTCGACGAGCCATCGGTCGGCCCTCTCAAGATGTCCGGAGCCATCGGCCTCGTGGACGGCGACCTCGCCATCG
>JAERSX010000085.1 GCA_016845285.1 Deltaproteobacteria bacterium
CGGCCTCATCGAGTCGGCCGAGACGGCTCAGCGCGACCGCGAGGCCAGCACGTGCCGCGAGCTCACCATCGTCGACCTCGAGCAGGTGCCGGTAGTGCTCGATCTCGAGGCTGTGGTGGCCAAGGCGCTTCTCGGCCCAGGCGAGCCGAAGACGGGCCTGACGCTCGCTGGGTTCCTGCTCGAGGAGCCGGGTGTAGTGCCAGGCGGCTTCCTCGTGGTCGTCCCGATCGTAGGCCGCTCGTGCCAGCTGCCGCCGGGCCGTGAGGTCGCTCGCATCCCGGCCGAAGCGTTCGTAGGCTCTGTCGACCTGATCATCGGTGGGAACGGCCTGTCGGTACCAGGGGTACCATCCGATACCAGAGGTGTGGTCATCGGGAAGATGCCGAGGCCCCTCAGCGAGAACCGCGACGACCTCGTCGACGGCACCCGGACTGTCTGGAGCGGTAGACGCTGCGCTGAGTTGGCCATCGGGCTCTGCGGGCTCGACCGCGTGCAGGGTCCGCTGGACCAGGCTCGCGATGCCCGATGGGGAGTCTGGCAACCGATCGGCCCACGCCTCCGCAGCGTCCACCCAGCCCCCAGCCACGGTCACGAGCACCGCAGCAGCGGCGAAGCGCCAGTCCACGAGGCCGGCCCACTCCGAGGGGAGCCGAGACCGCATGGTGTGCTCGACGCTCACCAAGATGGGACCGAGGGCGATCTCCATCTGCTCGCCTTCTTCGAGGTGGCGTCCCCGCAGCGCGAGCCGGTCGCCCATGCGGACAACCACGACGTCCGCTCCCGGAAAGGTCACGTCGGCACCCTCGACTTCGCCGATCCGCACGAGCCGCCGGATGGGGAGGACACGATCCTCCACGACGAAACCGTTCATGCGCACCGTGACGGCCAGATCACCCACGAGAACTCCGTGAGCTCATCATCTGGAGGCCTCCGCGATCCCCGCCGCCACGCGACCGGCGAGAGTCAGGCGATTGTAGCAGGTAGTCTGCGTCTTCGCCGTAGTAACGGTGGAGCAACCTGGCGAAACGACGTTCATCGCGCAGGCTGTCGAACGCTGGATCCACGCGGATGTCCTGTCGGAACTCGATGTGGTGGAAGGTGTCGAGCGCAGCCATGGCCTCCAGGGCATCGCGCAGGTGCCGGTAGGCTCGCTCTCGCTTGCCCATGGCCGCGTAGATCTTGGCGCGGTGTAGGTCGGCGTAGGCACTCTCCGGGTCGAGCTCCTCGAGGTCGACCATGATGCCGAGGGCCTCGTCGAATCGCCCCTGATGGGCCAGGTTGACCGCCAGGTTGTTCAAGACGTGCACATCGAATGGATCGAGAGCCAGGGCCTGGCGGTACAGCGCCTCTTCGAACTCGTACTCACCAGAGCGCTTGTAGCTGAGCGCCAGGTTGTTGTAGCCAGCCGGATCGTCTGGGTAGAGCTCGTTGTACCGGCCGTAGGTCGTTCGCACGAGCTCGGGGTTCTCGCTCAAGTATGCGAAGTGCCCCAGCGTGATGAGGGCTGTCGGATCGTCGGGATCGATGCGCAGCCGCACCCGCGCCACCTCGAGGATGCGCTCCATCCGCTCGATGTCTCGGCTCTCTCGGGCGTCTTCCACATCGAACCAGTCGCGGAAGCCCCAACCAACGAAGCGCTCGACTGCCTCAGGAACGTACTCCTCACGCCGCTGCAGCTCACGCGGAGTCTCCCGGCTGGCGATGGCGGGCACCGGTTCGGCTTCCTCGTCGGTCTGGAGCTCGAGAGCCGGGAGGGTCTGTTCGACGCTGGCCAAGGCCTCGACCTTGGGCTGGTCCTTCTTCTGGAGCCCGTCCTGGGGCTCGCGTCGCTGGACGTCGTCTCCCACCTTGTTGCCGCCACCGGCGCGGGCGAGGTCCCCGTCGTTGCCGGCGGGCATGTAGACGCTCTGGCCCTGGTTGGCCTGGGCCCGGTGCTGGACCCGCTCTGCCAAGCCCTCGTCTGCCCCATCGTAGTCCCGCTCGAGCAACCGAGCGATCATCTCGGGTGTGGGCTCGCTCTGAATCATGGTGGGCCCGACCCCATCCATGAAGCTCTGCATGAACATGTTGGCCTGCGCCACTCCGACCATCAGCATCAGGAGCAAGGTGAAGAGGGCTGCATCCCCGCCCACATCGTCCTTCCTGCGCTTGGCGTGCTGGAGCGGCACGAGGTCGAGGTCGACGTCGACACCGGCATCGTTGCTCCAGTGCCAGCAGCCGCCGGGCTCGAGCTCACCCGCTTCGGCGGAAGGCTCGATGGGCACGATGCGGGCGCGCTTTGGGCCCATCCAGTGCACGGCGACGAGCCCGTTCCCGCTGGGCGTGGGCACGGCGTCGGTGAGCTTGGCGCCGACCACGTGAGGCCGGGAGCTCGGCCAGTGCATGGACTGGCTGACCACCACGCCATTGAGGCGCACCGTCACGCGGGCTCCGAAGGTGGACGGGGGCCGGGCCATCAGCTCCATCTTCCCATGAGACACGGCGAACTGGAGCGGGTTCCCGCTGCTTTCGTCGAAACGAGCGTCGCCCGGCGACGGGACAGGACGAGACGGGTTCCGGCACGAGCAGCATGCACCACCTTGAGTGTAGCGCCCGTCCTCAGGGCTCGCCTCGCTCCGCGGTGGCCTCATGTCACCGACCTCGGGACACGGACCCGCGATCCGCTTAGAAGCCGGGTATGCCAACCGCTGCAGTGGTCATCATCGGCGACGAGATCCTCAGCGGAAAATTCGAGGATGCCAACTCCCCCTGGCTCGCGCAGCGTTGCCGAGGGCTCGGTGTAGACCTGATCCGCATCGTCACCGTGCCAGACGTGGTGGACGAGATCGCCGACGAGGTCCGCCGATGCGTCGACAAGGCCGACCTGGTCTTCACCACGGGCGGCGTGGGCCCCACCCACGACGACCTGACCATGGCGGGCATCGCCCAGGCTTTCGAACTCCCACTGCATCGACACCCCGAACTCGAGGCCCTCGTGCGGGCCTACCTGGGTGATCGGATCTCAGACGACGCTTTGAGAATGGCAGACGTTCCAGCAGGTAGTGAGCTGCTCTGGGACGGTGACGTGCGGTTTCCTCTGGTGCGTGTCGGATCGGTGCACATTTTCCCCGGCGTCCCCGGATTGCTTCGGCTGAAATTCGATGCCGTCGCCCATTACTTCGCGGGTGAGCCCGTGCGCAGCCGAAGGGTCACCACCACCCGCTCCGAGCCCGCCATCGCGGGGCCCCTGCGCGCACTGCAGGACCGGTTCCCCGCCGTGTCCATCGGCAGCTACCCGCAGTTCAAGCAGCGCCCCTGGACGGTCACCTTGACGTTGGACAGCCGGGACCCCAACGAGCTCGACGCCTGCGAGGCATCCCTGCGCGAGCTCCTCGGCGACGACATCACCCCGGAGGGCTGAATCAGCTCTTCGCGATCACCATGCGCAAGGCCTTCCGGGCGAGCGTGGGGAGCCCGAGCTCTCCGGGAGCGGCGGGGTCGGTCCAGCGAGCGGCAGTGAAGGACCGGAGCCGCGGCTCCCCCTCCCCCTCCACCACATGAAGCTGAAGCTCCAACCTCATGTGGGTCAGGGTGTGACGGACCGTGCCCAGCTGTGCTCCCACCTCGAAGGGCACCCCGAGCTCCTCTGTCAGCCATCGCTGGAGGGCCGACGGCCCGGCGTCATGGTCATCGAAGGTCCAAGGGAGATCGTAGAGGCCACCGAAGAGGCCCTCCGCCGGTCGTCGAACGAGGAGGATGGTGTCGCCGCGTCGCCACACTGCGGCGAGGGCGCGGCGGCGTGGGGCACGGCGCTTGGGCGGCAGCACCGGAAAGGCCTCGGGACGCCCCTCGGCATGTGCCACGCAGTGCGTTCGTAGCGGGCAGATCATGCATGCGGGCTTTCGCGGCACGCAGATGGACGACCCGAGGTCCATGAGGGCTTGGTTGTGGTCTCCCGCCCTCCCTGGCGGCACATGGAGGGATGCCAGAGGCCAGACCTTGGCGCGGCTTCCGGCGAAGGCATGGAGCCGGGACAGCACCCGTGCGATGTTGCCGTCGACCGTGGGCACGTCCTGCCCCAGGGCGATGCTCGCGATGGCGCCCGCCATGTAGGGACCCACCCCCGGGAGAGCTCGAAGCCCCTCCACGGTGTCGGGGAAGCTGCCCGCCGCGACCACAGCCCTTGCCGAGGCGTGGAGGTTCCGCGCCCGCGAGTAGTAGCCCAGGCCGGCCCACAGGCTCAGCACCTCGTCGAGGGGAGCGGCAGCGAGGCTCGCGAAGTCGGGAAAGCGGTCAACGAAACGTTGGAAGAACGGAAGCGCCGTCTCCACACGTGTCTGCTGGAGCATGAACTCCGAGACCAAGGTGCGGTAAGGGCCCGGCTCCTCCCGCCACGGCAGGTGCCGCCGACGATGCTCGTCGTACCAGCGCAACAGATCCCTGGCGACTGGACCGGGATGCTGATCTGGTGCTTCGTCGAGGCTCGGGCTCACGGAGGCGAGCCTACCCGGCCCAGCCCGGGATAGCCCCACGGCGTGTACGGCCCTCCCCCGGATGCCCGCCAACAGCTCGCGCCTGTGGAGCTGGTTGACCGGCCCGAGCTCTACCTGCTGTGCCTCCTGTTGGGTGGGCTCCTGTCGATCCTGGCCGTGGCCTGGAAGCGTCCTCCGGTCACCGTACGAGCGGCGCTGCTGATCCTGGGTCAGACCATCATCCTCACCATGCCGCTCACGGCATGTCTGGACAGCTACTGGTTCGGCGCCTTCCCCACCATCGACAAGGAAGGCAGCCTGCTCTTCTACCTGGACGGGGTCCACCAACGTCTGGTGCTCCACCCCGTTCAGTCTCTCCAAGACCCCGCCGCACGCCTGATCGGGGTGCACATCGGCCACCTGTGGGTCACCGAGTTCTTCGACCTGCTCTTGAGCCCGATGGGTGCCTTCAACGCCCAGGCCCTGCTCTACCCGGCCTTGGGCTGGTTCTCGGCCTGGCTGCTCCTACGGGAAGTCCAGGGCGACGACCGCGTGGCCTTCGTCCTGGCCTTCCCCTTCGGCATGGGGCTGCACGTCTTCCGCGACCTCAACTGGTACACCATCGAGAAGGCCGCCGTGTTCTGGTTGGCGCTCTTTGCCTGGGCCCTGCTGCGCGCCACGTCGCAGGGTGGTCGGTGGCGCTGGGTGGCGAGCGGCATCTACCTGCTCATGAGCTGGATGAACCTGTACCTGGGCCTGGTCGGGGCAGCCTTGGGGTTCCTCGGGGTGCTCGGCACCGGGTTCGTGGCCTGGCGACAGAAGGCCCTGACGCCCGCGTTCCGCTACCTGGTCCAGACCTGCCTGGGCTGCGTCGTGGCGGCACTGCCGCTGGTGGTCATGCAGACCTCGCTGCTGGCGAACGGTGGCGCCAGCCTCGGCAATCCCGAGCGCTTTCTCTGGGAGCGCGCCGCCCTCGATGGCTTCAGCCTGGCACCCTTCCGCTGGAACCGTCTCGAAGTTCACCGCTCCCTCAACATGATCGCCCTGGGTCTGGCCATGTTCGGCGCCCTGTTCCGGCGCCGTGATCCTCGCGTGCAGTTTGCGGTCTTCGCCGGCTGGTGCCTGTTCCTGATCAGCATCGGACCGGTCTTGCTGCCAGGGGTGGAGAACCCCATCTACATGGCCGTACGGGCGGTCGTTCCAGGGTTCTGGCGCGTGGCCAAGCCCGAGGTCTTCTTCGAAGGAACCTGGCTGCTGATGCTCTGTGTCGCAGCCGTGCAGCTCAAGCGGGTGGCGCCCAAGCGGGTGGGCCTCGGGGTGCTGTATGGGCTGGTGGTGCTCGTCTGGTTTCTCAGTGTGCGAACCCACCCGGCGTACCCGGGCATGACCCTGCCCGTAGACTCCGATCTCCGGGACGACTGGGCCGAGCGTGTGTTCGGCGCCGATGACGCTCCTCTTCCTTCCGGGACCGAGCCATGAGCGAGATCTACTACCGAGCGCAAGCCGACGAGGTCGCCATCTTCGAGGCTGCGGCGCGCCTCCACCTGCCCGTGCTCCTCAAGGGTCCTACGGGCTGTGGAAAGTCCCGCTTCGTGCGCCACATGGCCCGTCGACTGGAGCGTCCTCTCATCACCGTGGCCTGCCAAGAAGACCTGGCCGCCGCCGACCTCACCGGGCGCTTCGTCCTCGAAGGCGGAGAGACTGTCTGGCGGGATGGGCCGCTGACTGCCGCGGTGAGGCAGGGCGCCATCTGCTACCTCGACGAGGTGGTCGAGGCGCGAGCCGATGTGCTCACCATCCTCCACCCCTTGACCGACGACCGGCGGGTCCTTCCCCTCGATCGGCTCGGTGAGACGCTCCAGGCGCCGGACGGCTTCCAGGTGGTGATCAGCTACAACCCTGGGTACCAGTCGGTCACTCGGGAGCTCAAGGAGAGCACGCGACAGCGCTTCGTCAGCCTCTCCTTCGACTACCCCAACGAAGAGATCGAGGCGGAGATCGTGGCACACGAGAGTGGCTGCGAGGCCGAGCTGGCCGCCACCCTGGTTCGTATCGGTCGGGCCACACGCTCGCTCAAGAGCCACGGGCTCAAGGAGGGTGCGTCCACACGGCTGCTCATCTATGCGGCCAGCCTCGTGACCGGGGGACTGCCGCTGAAGGCGGCGTGCGAGTCGACGCTGGTGGGCTCTCTCACTGACGATCCGGAGATGGCCAAGGCGCTGCGCGAGCTCCTCCGCAGCGTGCTGGGCTAGACTCTCTCCATGGGCGCCCCCACCTGGCCACCGACGCCGGAAGAGGGCTACGCCATCACGCGCAAGGAGTATGGCGAGGACGCACGCAGCGTGCTCGACTTCGCCACGGATCAGGAGGCCGAGGACGCCCTCCTCGCACACTTCCTCTTCCGTCCTCCGGAGCGGGAGCTCGCCAGCGGTGAGGCCGCCGGCACCGCCTTGGATGAAGTCGATCGACGCCTCGAGGCCTGGCTGCGCATGGTGAGCGGTCGCGAGCTGACCCTCGGCGTCAGCGATCCTGCGTCCACCGATGGCCTGCGGGTGTTCTTGCCGCGCGCCCTGCCCCCGCCGCGCGCTGTTGCCGAGGACGCCCTGCTCTACCGGGTCATGGGCCTGGTACAGGTGGGCTTGATGCAGCTGGGCGTGCTCCATCAGCGGTCTGTGCTCCGCGAGCTGCATCGGGACTGGGTGCTGCGAAGCTGTACCCACGCCCTGGCCCTACGCTTGGTCTTGCGGCTCTGGGCGCGCGAATGGCCAGGCATCGCGCTCGACCTCGCGGCGCTGGCGCACGTAGACAAGGCCTGGATCCTTCGTGTGGCCACCGTCGTCGTGCCACGCGAGGGGCTGCCGGTAGGGTTTCGACCCCTCTACAGCGATCTCGGCCGCTGTCTCCCGCCTGCCCCAGCCGGCCACCCCGACGCGGTCGCCGCCCGCGCTGCCGTAGCC
>JAERSX010000086.1 GCA_016845285.1 Deltaproteobacteria bacterium
TGGGCGCCCAGTCCGTGGCAGGGCCTGACGGCCAGCGCCATGGGCTCGGTGGCATGCAAAGCGTGGGTGGCCGGGTGGGGGTCGAGCTGGGCGGACGTGCGCCGGTGGCGATTCGACCCAGCGCAACCATCCGCTATGGGCGCCAGCCTGGCATGCCTCTGGACTGCATGGAGGTCCAGGGAGGCCTCGACTGCACCGTCAGCACCGCAGAAGCCGACGTCCGAGTCTACGGCACAGGACAGGTCTGGGCCCCTGGCGTCGAGCTCAGCCTCGACTACCGCGAAGGCGGACGGACGACCGCGCTCGGCACAGGTGTCAAGATCTTGGCCGACCAGCCCTTCGGTAGCTTGCCCAATGACCTCGATGTCACCTGGGCCCACGAGGCCCGCGCCCCTCAAACTCTCACGAACCTGGAACGGACCTGGACAGCCACCCAGCTCCGCGTCCTCGCCAACATCTCGTTCGCCTTCTGATCTGGAGCACCTTCATGCTCGTCCCGATCCTGCTGCTGTCCACGGCCATGGCCGGAGCCCGGCCCATCTCTCCCACCTATGACGGGAATTGCCAACTTCCTACGTGGTCTCCGGACGGCACACGTCTGTCGTACGAGGTGAATTACCACGACCGCAAGGTCATCGAGCTGTACGTGTACGAGCCCGGCAAGGGCGATCCCACCCCGGTGCGCCCGGTCGAGCGAGGGAGCTCCATGACCTCAGGGTTCTCCACGGGAGCTGGAGAGAGCGTGACCCACGAAGTGAGCTGGGCACCGCCCAACATCGGCCGCTTCGTCTACAGCGCGTCCACGGCGAGCAAGGACTACGACATCTTCATCGACCAGGCCGGTCCGGTAGCCGCAAGTATCGGAGCAGACGGTGGGCCACAGTGGTCTCCCGACGGCCGCTGGATCGCGTTTACCAGTGCGCGGTCAGGCCAGGGCGACCTCTACCTCGTGGACACGCACCGCATCGAGGCTCCGCCGTCACAGCTCACCTCGGACCCCGAGTCCGCCGAGCTCTTCGCGTCCTGGTCGCCCCATGGTTTCTCGTTGGTCTACGTCGGCCACAACGACTCTGGCGACAGCATCTACATCATCGAGCACGTAGAAAACCCGCAGCCCAAGCTTCTGGTGGACTGGGGCGCGACACAGACCCGCCCCACCTTCAGCCCCGATGGCAAGCGTGTGGCCTTCTACAGCAACCACGACGACAACGAGCGCTTCGACCTGTACGTCATGAGCCTCGGCAGCAAGCCCTACCCCATCGCCCGTGGCGTGGTCATGAACGCCCGCGGGCCCACCTGGACGCCGGACAGCAACCAGCTTGTCTACGTCAAGGACGATGATGACCGCTACGACCCCGTGTACGTCGCCCCCGTAATGGCGCCAGACTCGGCCCAGCGCCTGGCCACAGGAACCGTCGGCAACGGCGATGTCGATGTGGTCAGGGGCACCGATGGCCGTACCTGGCTAGCCATCGCGGCTCAAGGCCGTGACAGCGACAAGGTCAAGGACTTCAAGCGGATCTACGTGATGGAGCTGCCGAAGTAGCTGTACCCAGACGCAAGGACGCCCTGCTGAGAAGCAGGGCGTCAAGTGGTGGAGACGAGCGGACTCGAACCGCTGACCCCCTGCGTGCAAAGCAGGTGCTCTCCCAACTGAGCTACGCCCCCATGAGAAGCAGCGGGTGGTGGGGCTGGGGTGACTTGAACACCCGACCTCGCGCTTATCAGGCGCGCGCTCTAACCAGCTGAGCTACAGCCCCGCGTTAACCGCGGCCACTCAGGCTCCTGAACAGCACGCCAGGACGCCCAAGGCGACGGGGTTCTAACCAGTCTCCCCGACCCGGCAAGGAGCCGTGTCGGGGCCTCGCAGACTAGTTTTCCTCGTCGTCGTCGTAGCCGTCCTCACACTGCTCGTCATCCTCGTCTCGATCGCCATCTGCATCGTTGTCGAGGTTGTCATTGCACTGCGTCGTGCCGTAGCCGTCATCTTCGGGGAGGGTGTCGTCTTCACAGCCGGGATCGGCTTCGTCCGCCCAACCGTCGCCGTCGTTGTCCTCGCCATCGGCACAGGTGGTGTAGCCGGGTAGGTCGGCGTTCTCGTCGTTCACGAAGCCATCAAGCTCGCCGGCTTCGTTGACACAGCCGGCATCCATCCAGTCGATGAAGCCGTCGCCATCGTCGTCCTGGCTGTTGTAGCAGATGGGGGTGACCGGCCACTCATCCTCTTCGAAGCCATCGCCGCTCTCATACGCGAAGGGCGGAGTCTCGCAGTCGGGATCGTTGCCGTCGACGAGGCCGTCATCGTCGTTGTCGGTCTCGTCGATGCAGTCGGCGCTGAAGTTGGGCTGTTCGGACTCGTAGTCAGCACCCTGGCGGGCGCAGGTCAGGTCCTCGGAGTCGACATCACCGTGACCGTCGTTGTCTTCGCCATCGTTACACTCGGTGTCGCCCAGGCCCAGCTCGTCATCCGCGCTGCTGGCGCAGTCGGGATCATCGAGATCGATCCAGGTGTCGCCGTCGTCGTCTACGCCGTTGCCACACTGCCAGTCGGGGTCGTCTTCACCCAGCTCGAAGCCGGTCTCCGCACACTCACCATCTTCTTCGTCGGTGAACCCGTCTCCGTCGTTGTCTTCGCCGTCGAAGCAGTTGGTCTCACCGTCCTCGCCGGTCAAGCAGTCCTCATCGTCAGCGTCGGCAGCACCGTCACCGTCGTTGTCTTCACCGTCGTTGCAGGTGTAGACGCCGAAGGCGGAGCCGTCCTCGCTGTCGCTGTCCTCACAGTCCGGATCGTCGTCATCAGCCCAGCCGTCGCCATCGTCGTCCTGGCAGTTGTTGCAGCCGTCGAGGTTGAGCGGGTTCTCCCAGAAAGAGAAGCCGAGGTCGCCCGAGGCGCTGGCCACGATGATCTCGCCGTCCACATCGACGTCGTTGGTCGTGGAGTAGCCGGCCTCGACCTTGTACTCGGTGACCCGCTCGGCCACGGCCACGAAGTAGCCGTACTCGGTGACGGATGGGTCGCCCCAGTTGAAGCCGACAGGATCGCCCGTGATGTTGTCGTACTCGATGCCCACGTCGAAGGACGAGTATGGGAACTGGTAGAGCACGCTGGCCGGCACGCTGACGCTGCTGCGACCGGAGTCTTCGTCGTAGTTGTGATCGTCGGGCACCGTGATGACGGCGCGGATGGGAGCACCCTCGCCACCGAACCAGCCGAAGCTGAGGATGTTCAGGGTGACGCGTACGTAGGTACGAGCACCCGTGATGCCACCACCCGAGGCGTATTCGCCGTCGTAGGGCTCCCACTCCCAGGTCACGACCGGACTGTCGAGATCGGCTACGCCGTCGTCGCCTGCATCGGGACAAGAGTTGGCCCCGATACCCACCAGCGCCCAGAGGTCCTCGTAGGCAGAGCCCTTCGTTGCGAGGAACTGCGAGTAGTTGGGGAAGATCAGCTCCTGACCGTCGATCCCCACGTCGGGGATGTCGAGCTCGAGGGTGACCGGTCCGTCGATGCCGTCCTCATCGCTCCGACCGATGAAGAAGTCCTTGCCCACGGGGTAGTCGGACTCGTAGCGGTAGGAGCGAGGGGTGTCGTACTCGGGAGCCTGGCAGTACTGCATACGGCCACGCTCGTAGGTCTTCGCCCAGGCGTCATCCGCACTGGCCTCGTCCCGCAGCGTGTTCACCGGGACGACCGTGAAGGGGCTCAGGATGCTGCCGTCTTCCGCCTCATCTCCACCCGCATAGCGGTAGGAGCCGAGCACCGACATGTCTGCGTGGAAGTCCTCGTCATCGAGGCGAGGATTGCGGACCGAAAACGAGTCGATCTCGACGCGCCGATCTTCGTAGGCGTCGTCGATGTCGACGTCGATGTAGTCCTGCGGCGGAATCTCGACAGCCCACTCACCCCAGGACCAGTCGGAGCTGCCACCGTACCCACCACGGGCGCCAGCCCACATTGTGTGGACACGGGGGAAGGCGAAGTCCCAGAACTCGGCCTGACCACCCTGCCCGGTCTGACCCACCCAGGCGGACTCTTCGCAGAACTCGATGCCGTTTGCTTCGACATCCAGCAGGTCGTCCAAGCCGATGCCGGCGTAGCAGGAGAGCCAGTCGTTGTCCAAGGCCAGGTAGGCGACCTGATTTGCGTAGAAGTCGTCGCTGTCGCCATCGTCAAAGATGACGCCGCCACTGCTCGCATCGAAGGTGTAGCCATCCTCGAGGGTCGCTTGACCACCGACGGTGCCCACCTTGATGTCCACCGCGCCAGCCTCCAGGGGCCCCCGCGGGACGGTGACGGTGAGCTCACCGTCGCTTACCGCTAGGATCTCGGCGTTGGAGTAGCCGAAGATAACGGTCAGGCCGTCGACCTCTTCGCCGAAGCCCGAGCCCGAGATGATGGCGGTCTGCCCACCTACACTGCCGATCTCGGAGTCGACCGAGATGCTGGTGATGGTGGGAGCGGTGCCCGAGTAGTAGTCCTCGAAGCTCCCACCACACGCGGCGAGCAGCGAGGGAGCCGCGACCAGGCAGAGGGACGAGAGGCGCATGGGCAGCGTCTTGGGGGTCATGCGGGGCCTCACAGGTCGAACCAGAAGCGTCCGAGCTGGACGGCGTTGACCACGACGCGAACGTCTGAGGTGTCGCGCTTCTGACCGTAGCGGTCACGCACGGGCGGCACGTCGATGTCGGTGGTGGTGGTGCGGTTGAGGTAGAAGATGGCGCCCTGGGCATCGTTGGCCAGCGCGTAGGTGATGGCCGACTCCAGCATGTCTTCGGTCAGCTGGAAGCTTCCGTCGGCGTCGTTGGCCCGACAGACCACTTCGGCCAGCTTCGAGCTCGGCTCGCCCTGGAGGCTGAGCACGTAGTCGCCGTTGGAGCGTCGGAGGTTGGGGTCGAAGACCCACTCGATGTCGTCTTCGTCATCGCATGCCAGCGCCGGGCGCATGCCGTCAGGCACGTCCATGTCGTCGGGGACGAAGCCGCGGCTGCGGTAGTAATTCCACTCTTCTTCGATGTGTGGAGAAGGCGCCACCTGCACACGGGCGTCCACCTTGTACTCGTCGTCTTCATCGACGGGCCCAAGGAAACGAACACCGATGGTGACCGTCTCGTCGATTCCGTCCAGAGACGGAATCCACTCGAAGCTCAGACCGTCGGTGGTGTCCCAGGGACCGGTGTACACCTGCCCCTCGAAGTACGTCCCGTCGTTGGGCGGGGGCTCCAGCTCCACGCAGTCCTCGGAGGAGGCCGGTGAGTCGGTGTGGGCGAGGAACTGCATGCAGGTGCTGTTGACCTCGTCCTCGCTGGTGCTGTCGGACAGGATGTTGCCGTCACCATCGTAGGTGGGGCCGTCCCAGCTGAGGCGCACGCCCAGCGGTTGGGTCGGGTACGTGACCACGTTGTCCTGACC
>JAERSX010000087.1 GCA_016845285.1 Deltaproteobacteria bacterium
CACCGCGACCCCGGTCGACGAGGACGAGTGGCTGGCCGGCTACGACGCCACCCGCTGGCCACGGCCCTCGGTCACCGTCGATCTGGTCGTCCTGACCGTGCTCAACGCCGATCTCAAGATCCTGCTCATCAAGCGCGGAAACCCTCCCTGTCAGGGGGCGTGGGCCCTGCCTGGTGGTTTCGTCGACGTCAAGAACGAGGCCCGCGACCAAGGCGAGAGCGTCGACGCTGCCGCCGCGCGGGAGCTGGAGGAAGAGACCAGCCTGCCCGACGGCTCGTCCTACCTCGAGCAGCTCTACACCTTCGGCGACCCCGGCCGCGACCCACGCACCCGGGTGATCACCGTCGCCTATTACGCGCTGGTGCGACCCGATCTGGCCCCCCTCGTGCGCGCCGGAGACGACGCCACCGAGGCCGGCTGGGTCTCCGTGAGCGAGGTGGCCGAGCGCCCCCTGGCCTTCGATCACGCCCGCATCATCGACGTCGCCCTCCGCCGTGTACGCGGCAAGATCGACTATGCCCCCATCGCGTTTCGCCTTGTGCCCGAGCACTTCACCATGGCCGAGCTGCGGGGTGTCTACGAGGCCATCAAGGGGCAGTCATACGACCCCAGCAACTTCCGCCGCCGCTTCCGGCGCATGCAGACCGACGGCATCATCGAGACCGCCCCGGGCAAGCGACCCGTCTCCCGTGGGCGACCGCCTCGGGTACATCGCTTCAACCTCGAGAAGGCCGACGTCTTCGGCTGAGCACGCCGAGGGTTCCGCGAGCCCGTCAGCCCCCGACCATCGCCAACAAGACCCCAGCCGCACACGCGCTGCCGATCACGCCGGCCACGTTGGGCCCCATGGCGTGCATCAGCAGGAAGTTGCCGGGGTCGTGGTCTTGTCCCACCTTGTTGACCACCCGGGCTGCCATGGGCACCGCGGAGACTCCAGCAGCACCGATGAGGGGGTTGATGGGGTCACGAAGCACCAGGTTGAGGAGCTTGGCGAGGATCACGCCAGCCGCCGTGCCGATGCAGAAGGCCACGAGCCCCAGCCCCAGGATCCCCAGGGTCTCGGCGTGGAGGAAGTGGTCCGCCGCCAGCTTGCTCCCCACCGCCAGCCCCAACAGGATGGTCACGATGTTGATGAGCTCGTTCTTCGCGGCACCAGCGAGGCGGTCCACCACCCCAGACTCGGTGAGCAGGTTGCCGAACATGAGGGCCCCGATGAGGGGTGTGGCATCGGGGAGGAGGAGCGCGCAGAGCGCGAGGACCACCAGCGGGAAGGCCACCTTCTCGGCTCGGTGTACATGGCGGGACTGCTTCATGACGATGCGGCGCTCGGACTCGGTGGTGAGCAGGCGCATGATGGGTGGCTGGATGATGGGGACCAGCGCCATGTAGGAGTAGGCGGCGACCGCGATGGCACCGAGCAGATCAGGGGACAAGCGACTCGCGAGGAAGATGGCCGTGGGGCCGTCGGCGCCGCCGATGATGCCGATGGCGGCGGCGTCCTGCATGCTGAACTCGATACCCGGCACGAACTGGCTCAGCGCCAGGGCTCCGATGACCGTGGCGAAGATGCCGAATTGGGCCGCAGCCCCCAGCAGCGCGGTGACCGGCCGGGCGAGCAGGGGCCCGAAGTCCGTCATGGCGCCCACGCCCATGAAGATGAGCAGGGGAAAGAGTCCGTTGCTCACACCGGCGTCGTAGATGATCCCGAGGAAGCCATCGGGCCCGGAGATGTCGGCGACAGGCACGTTCGCGAGCAAGCCACCGAAGCCGATGGGAACCAGCAACAGAGGCTCGAAGCCCTTCTTGATGCCCAGGTAGAGAAGCCCGAGGCACACCACGAACATCACGAGCGCACCCAGGCTCAGGTGCGCCAGGCCAGTGGCAGCCAGCAGTGTGGACAGAGCCGCCATCAGGCCAAGCTCACCAGGGGCTGCCCCGGCGCGACCGCGTCGCCTGCTGCGACGTGGACCTCGACCACCGTGGCAGCGTCAGGGGCCGACACGGGCATCTCCATCTTGAGTGCCTCCAGCGTGAGGAGCTTGTCGCCGGCAGCGACCTGCTGGCCGGGTCCGACATCGACCCCCAAGACCTTTCCAGGCATCTCGGCCTTGATGACGGTGCCAGCAGCCGGGGGCGTGGCGGTGGGTGCCGCCGTGCCCGCTGTGGCCGCGTGTACATCGAGGCGTCGTCCGTCCACCACCGCCACGTCGCCCTCGAAGGCCACGTCGAACCGGCGCCCTGCCACGGTGACGGTGAATCGGTCGGCCTTGGGAGCCGCGACCGCGGTGCCCTGGGTGGCACCTGCGTCCTCCACCTTCTTCCGCACACCGATGGGCCGATCCCCCTTCAGGAAGGCGATGCCCTTGGCGCCCAGCGCCGCCGCGATGAACACATTCTCCTCGGTGTCGGGGAGGCCGTGCTCGGCCAGCTGGGCCCGTGCGGGGCCGAGACCCTTCTTCGGGTCTTCGTCGTTGATCTCGCGCGGGTTGCGCGTGGTGGGCTCGAGGCCGAGCTGCTCGCCTGCCAGGGCCACGATCTCAGGGTCGGGTGGCACTGGCGTGCGGCCGAAGTAGCCCAGCACCATCTTCCCGTAGCCATCGGCCACGCGCTTCCAGGGGCCGAAGACCACGTTGTTGAAGGCCTGCTGGAAGTAGAACTGACTGACCGGCGTGACCGAGGTGCCGAAGCCGCCCCGGCGGACCACCTCGCCCATGGCCTTGATGACGGCGGGATAGCGGTCGAGCATGCCGTTGTCGCGCATCATCTGGGTGTTGGCGGTGAGCGCGCCCCCAGGCATGGGCGAGTACGGGATCAGCGGCTCCACCGCCTTGGCCTCCAGCGGCATCATGTAGTCGCGCATGCAGTGCTTGAAGACCTCCTCGGCCTCCACCACCTTGTCGATGTCCAGGCCCAGGTCGTACTCGGTGCCACGCAGGGCATGCCACATGCTGATGACGTCGGGCTGGGCGGTACCACCCGAACATGGCGCCATGGCCAGATCGATGCCGTCCGCGCCGGCGTCGAGGGCCGCCTTGTACTGCATGATGCTGATGCCGGCGGTCTCGTGGGTGTGCAGGCGCAGGTGAACGTCGGCTCCCAGCAGCTTCCGGGCCCGCTTGATGGACTCGTAGACCACCGTCGGGGTGGTGGTGCCCGACGCGTCCTTGAAGCAGACCGAGCTGAAGGGCACCCCGTCGTCGAGGATGCCGCGGAGCACACCCTCGTAGAACTCGGGGGTGTGGGCGCCGGTGCAGCCGGGAGGCAGGGCCATGAGTGCGACCACCACCTCGTGCTGCAGGCCGGCCTCGGCGATGCAGCGGCCGGAGTAGGCCAGGTTGCGCACGTCGTTCAGGGCATCGAAATTCCGGATGGTGGTGATGCCGTGCTTCTTGAAGAGGCGCGCGTGCAGGTCGATGACATCGCTCGACTGACTGTCGAGCCCCACCACGTTGACCCCGCGGGCCAGCGTCTGGAGGTTCGCCGCGTCACCCGTGGTCGCCCGGAAACGATCCATCATCTCGAATGCGTCTTCTCCGCAGTACAGGTACGGCACCTGGAAGCGCGCACCGCCCCCCGCCTCGAAGTGGGTGAAGCCGGCCTCCACCGCAGCCTCCACCGCCGGGAGGAAGTCATCGATGAAGACACGGGCGCCGTAGACGGACTGGAAGCCGTCCCGGAAGGCCGTGTTCATGACAGAGACCCGCTTCATCCAGCACTCCGCAGGCGCACCGCAGCCGCTGCAGCCACCGCCCGGAGCAGGTCTTCATCGACCTGAGCGGGCTTGGCCATGGCGGGTGCGGGCGCCGGATCGGGGAAGGCTCTCGCCACCACGGCAGCAGTCACCTGCATCGAGATGACGAGCAGGCCGAGAAAGGCGGCGACGGTAGACATCCCCACCGCCATGACGACGAGCCCTTCGAGCATGCCGAAGGCTACGTCCAAGGCGATCCCAACGCAAGAGACCCCGCCGGAGCGGGATCTCGTCAGACGTCTGACATGGGCTGCGGCCGATGCGGCCACTGCAGCTGAATCTAGAGCAGCTCGATACAGTCCAGCTGGCCCATGACATCCGGCATGTCGCCGTTGCACTTGGAGTTGGTCTTCATGCACTCCCAGTAGGGGGTCATGTCGGACGAGCCCAGGTCGAGGGCATCGGGGCACATGTCGGACTCGGAGAGGTTCATGGCTCCCATGCAGCTGAGGCTGTTGTAGTGCTGCACGTAGGCCTTACAGGCCGCGGAGTTGCTGCCGCCGCTGCCAGCAGCGGCGCCCTCCACGGCCTCTGCGGCGGCCTCCTCCATCATCTCCTCGAAGCTGGCATCGTCGCTCGGCACACTGCCGAAGGCGAGGAAGAGCAGGCCACCGAGGGCGAGAGTCGAGGTGAGGTGCTTGTGGCTCAAGGTGTTCGTCCTTGGGAGAAGGGGCATCCCGGGGGAAGAGAGATCAGGCCTGCGGAGCATAAGGCGCCGGACCTGAAAATTCACGGCAGCCCGACCAGATCCTCCGAACGGTCACCGAGCTCGACTGGCGGTCAGTCCTCGTAGCCCAGGGCTTGAAGCGCCTCCCGCAGGCTCTCGTCCGCCGAGGCGGCAGCTCCGGTCGTGGCCAGCTCACCCACCTCACCGGCGACCTTGGCGCGCAGCGCCTCGACAGCTTTGGCCTGTGCGGTGGAGAGATCCGACTCCTCTCGGGGATCTTCCGCGAGGTTGAAGAGCAGCGCACGATCGGCCGCAGGATCCCAGATGTACTTCACGTTGGCCGGTCCGGGCGTCGGAGCTGGCGAGGCAGCCTCCTCGTCACCTTCGGCCCCATCGACGGCCTCTTCTTCTTCGGCAGACGGGTCCTCGGGGGCTTCGGTGCTCAGGCTGGCCCGGTAGCCGAAGAGGTTGCCCTCCGAGAGCGAGGCCGTGCGCCGTCCCATGAGCAGGCTGGCGAAGTCCTTCTTGCGGATGCCCTGCGCGAACTGGAGCGTGTTGGCGCCCTCACTCCCCTCCATGGGCTCGAGCTTGAGCAGCGTGAGCACCGTCGCGGGCACGTCCATCAGACGTACCTGCGGCCGTACCACGGGCTCCTTCAGCGTGCGCATGACCTTGTCGTCGTGGGGCACGATGACCAGCGGCACCCGAATGGACTCCTCCCAGATGCCGTGGTGGTTGAAGTCGACCCCGTGCTCACCGAGCTGCTCGCCATGGTCAGCGGTGACCACGAGCAGCATCGAGCGCTCGCCCAGGGCCTCCTCCAGGCCGGCGACCAGGCGCCCCAGCATCGCGTCGGTGTGGGCCACCTCGGCTGCGTACTGCGCCCGAAGCGCATCCCGCTCGGCGTCGGTGTAGGCGTAGCCGGGCTCGGCCGCGAGGATGGCCTTGTGGTCGACCGCTCCGGCCACATCATGGGCGGCGTAGGGCGAGTGCGGGTCGAAGAGATGGACCCACAGCATGGTGGGGCGGTGAGCCTGCTCCGCCATCCAGGCCACCGCGCGGTCCACGGTGTCGTCGCCCTCCCGCTCGAGGAGGAAGGGGTAGTCCGCCGGATCGGCGACCTTCATCAGCAGGCGCAAGCCGAGGCGCGCCGCACGGATCTCGGACAGGCCACGCACCAGCGGGAAGAAGTCGTCGTCGTAGACCTGGAAGCCCTGGTCGAGACCCGTGCGCGAGTCGACAGCAAAGCTGCTCACGAAGGCGCCGGTGACGTAGCCCTCCGCCTCCAGGACCTGGGCGAGGGTCTGGTAGCGGCGCGCCAGGCTGTGGCCATTGGAGAGCACGCCGTTGCGCACCGGGTGGCGTCCCGTGAAGAGGGCCGCGTGGGCAGGGGCCGTCTCGGGGAAGGGCGTGATCGCGTTGTCGTAGCGGATGCCCCGAGCGGCCAGCCCGTCGAACACGGGCGTGTCCACCGGGCTGTCGCCGTAGACCGAGAGGTGATCCCGTCGCAGGGTGTCGATGGTGACGATGACCACGGCAGGATCGGTGGCGATGGCCCGGCCTTGGCCCAGCTCGCGTTGGCTCACCACGAGAGCCGACACCAGCGCCAGGCTCACCCCCGCAGCGGCCGACCAGAACCACCAACCCAGCCTGCGGCGCTCCCCGATCTCCTCGCGTCGTGCCCAGTAGTGAGCGTTGAACCAGGTCACCCCGCCCACGCCCACGGGCATGAGCCAGAAGGCCAGCGCGGCGGGCAGCATGCCCTGCTCCAGCTTGTCCATGCCGGCCGGCAGCAGGTACCAGAGCCCGAAGGCCACGGCGCTCAAGGCCATGGTGCCCGAGAGCCGTGTCGTGGAGCTTCGCTTTCGGGCAAAGAGCTCGAGGAACAGACCGGCGCCGAAGCCGAAGAGCGCCCCCAGCAGCCCACCGAGGGCCACACTGGTGAGGCCGAGCACGGCGGCATCCACCAGCGAGAGCGAGAGCTTGAGGGTGCTGCCCACGCCGATGGCCTCGAAACCACCGGCCACGAGGCCGAGGCCGAGGCCGAGGATGGGTGCACGGAAGAGCAGTCGGAGGGCGTGCATGGGGCCTTCTTATCGAGTCCGTCGGGTGCACGGGGTTCCCATAGAACTCAACGCGGCGGACGGAGGACCACGCCCCGCGCGGCCGCAACCCGCTCCCCTTCCGAGAGCTCTCCGGTGCTCTGGCGCCATCCGGGGGGCCCGTGAAGATACCGAAAGGTCAGGTTCAGGCGCGGCTCTACCGCACGTGAGCTGCGGGGAACAGAGTGGCGGAATTGGTGTTGGAAGCCGCCGCCCATCTCCAGCAAGCTCCCCCCGTGGAGCTTCATGGTTCGGCGCCGTCGGTTGCGCTTCCGCTGAAACACGAAGGCTCGGGTCGCACCCAAGCTCACCGAGGCGATGAGGGGGCAGCGCCCGAGCTCTGGCTCGGCGTCGGCGTGCATGGAGACGTGGTCCTGGCCGTCTCGGTAGAGGTTGGCCACGACGTGGTTGAAGCGTGCCCCTGTGTGGGCCTCGACCCGAGCCTGAAGCTCTGTGAGCGCCGGCGGCGCCATCCGCGGCGGCAGCTCCTGCCCCGAGTACCGGTACGCGACCGCACCGGCCCAACCGATGAGTCGCGGCTGCAGCACCTCGCGCCCGAAGACCACGATGGGCCGGAGCTCCCACTCCAGTGCCTGCTCCAGGTCGACGAAGAGCGCCCGCGCATCGGGCCCGTCGAGCCAGCGTGGCTCGTAGCGGAGCCAGGAGCCCCCGCCGAGGTCGAGGTCCTTGGGTTGCGGCAGATCCGCAGACCCTGGGCTCACCTGAGCTGGGACGACGGGCGTCAGATCATCCGCCAAAGGAGGGTCTCATCCGCCGCCACGCTCGCGCAGGGCCATCTGAAGCTCGTCTTCCGTTCGTGCGAAGCCCCGAAGCTGGTGCACGCGGCGCACGATCCCGCTCGCGATGACATCCACATCCACCCCGATGTCGGTGCGAATCTCCGGCCGAAGGGCGGCCTCCAGCTCCGTGCCACTCCGGCCATCGGCCCACCAACGCGCCACGCAGGGATTGCACAGGATGTCAGCCGGGTTCGCCATGGCCGGCCCCACCAGGAAGAAGCGGCCCATACACAGGGTGCACGAGCGCGGCATGGGCTTGAGGACCTTCACGAGGGCGGCTCCTGCCGACGGAGCCCTTCCCGGCACCGCACCGACGCGCCACACTATCCTGCGGGGGACCACGCCCCGTCACTTCATCATCTGGGCACGTTCTGTGAGGAGCCACCATGCCTGATCCCGCCGCTCTCATCGCACAGCTCACGGCCCGCTATCGCCCCGGACAGCTCTCCCAGACCCGGAGCTACTACTTCAGTGTGGGCGACTTCCGCGCCACTCTGAACTGCCATCCCGACCGGTGCGAGGTGGTGGAGGGTCGGTCAGACGGGCGCGCCGATGTGGTGATCAAGAC
>JAERSX010000088.1 GCA_016845285.1 Deltaproteobacteria bacterium
GGCCCAAGCAAGGGCGGGTCCGGCGTCATCGATCATCGACCGTGCTGCTTCTGCGAGCTGAGCCGGTGTGAGGGGTGGTACCTGCAGCTGGTGGGCGCCTGTGAGGTCCGGAAGCGAGCTGTGGGTGGCGAGCACCAGAGCCGCGCGGCCGTGGAGGAGGGGGATGATGCCGGGCGCCAGCTGGTCGGCATCGTCGACTGCCACGAACAAGGGTCGCTCGAGGCTCGCTCGCGCCAACACGCGTCGAAGTGCGTCGGCCGGGACTCGACCCACGGGACGGCCCCACCGGTCGGTGCTCCCGTCGAGGTGGGGCCACGCCGCCAGCACCTCGGCGGCATCTTCTGCCAGGAGGCGGCTTCGGACGCTCGTGGGCAGAGGATGGCCCACGAGGATGTCGAGGAGCTGTCCCAGAGGGTCTCGTACGTCGGTGAGCAGGGCGTGGCGTCCCCCACGCAGCAGCACCTCGGCCCGGAGCTCGCGGAGCAGGCGCGAGAGGCCGATGCTGGGGGCACCCTGGAGGATCCAGGTGCCGGTCTGGCCCGTCATCACCTGTCGCCGCAAGGTGTCGACCATGCCCTGACGCCCGACGAAGCGGGGCCGCATGGCGGCGAGCGGTAGCGGCTCGTGCTCGTCGGGAGGGGGCTCTCCGAGCGCGCGTAGGAGCCGGTGGGCCACCACGGATGCGGAGCGGGGCCTGTCAGCCGGGCTCTTGGCCAGGAGGCGATCGACGAGCTGTGTGGCCGTGCGGGGAAGGTCGGGACAGCGCGTGGCCAATGGCACCGGTACATCCCGACACTGGGCGAGGATGCGGCCGACGCGGTCGGTGCTGTCGTGGGTAGAGACGCCACTGAGCAATTCGTAGAGGATGACGCCGAGCGCGAACAGGTCGGCACGCAGGTCCACTTCGGTCGCTGTCAGCTGCTCGGGTGCCATGTAGCGGAGGCTTCCAGCGGCACCGCTCTGGGCTCCGGAGTCGTCGACGTCGGCGGCGAGCCCCAGATCGAGGATCCGGGGTCGACCCTGTGCATCCACCAGCACATTGGCGGGCTTGAGATCTTGGTGGACAAAGCCGGCGCGATGGACCGCGTCGAGGGCCCTGGCCAGGTCGGCCCCCACTGCGAGCACCGTGGTGGCGTGCTCACTGGAGGGGAGGGCCGCGGCCCACTGGTCGAGGGCCTGACCTTCGACGAGCTGCAGCGCAAGCCAGCTCCGCCGTGGGTCGGAGCCCTGGCCGATCACACCCACCACGCCGGGATGATCGATGCGGCTCAGCGCTTCGTACTCGGTCTGCAGTCGGGCGTGGAATTCGACGCGGCTGCGTGGCACCACCTTGAGTGCCACCAGGCTCCCGTCCTCGGCCCGAGCCTTCCACACCTCGGAGGCGGCGCCGGCGCCAAGCTGGGAGATCAGCTCGTACGTTCCGATGCTCTCCCCGAGGGGCTGCTCGGCCGGTGTGCGCTGCGCCATCCCTCTCCCTGGCCCCCGCATGCTATCGAGGACATCGTGCGCCCTCGACGTCGGTTCTGTCAGCATTCTGCGTGGCTCTTCGCCTTGTTCGCTACCTGCGTTGTCATGGGCTGCCGAGTGGCGGCGCCAGCGGACGACGTGGGTGTATACACCACGCTCTTGGCGGGGGAGACAGCGGCTGCAGCCAGTGATCTGCCCACCTGTGCGACGCTCGATGATCCAGATCTGGCGGGCGACTGCGCTTTGGTGCTCACAGGCCGGATCCTCGATGCGCGCACGGGTGATGCAGAAGAACTCTGCCCCCTGGTGCCAGACGGTGTGTGGCGTGACGAGTGCTGGTTCCAGGAGGCCGAGCGTCGACGCGCGCGAGGACAGGACCAGTCGGCCGCGCGGATCTGCCTCATGGCTGGCCGGTTTCGGGACGACTGTGCCCAACACCTGTGGCAAACGGCGGTGCACAGCCTGATCTCCAAGGCGGGCCCGGTCGCTTTCGCGGAACGGCTACACCGAGGGCAGGCCATCTATGACGAGTGGGCACCCCACCTGGCGGCGGGCACCGACTTCGAAGACCGCTTCTGGGAGAAGTACTACCAGAACGGATTCGAAGGTCAGGGAGGCGTCGACCTCGACCACTGCAAGCCTCTTCCCGAAGGGCACCGCGAGCGATGCCGGGCGGCCGGAGCGGCGTACTTCTCTCGAGAGCTCGCTCCCCGCGTCGATCAGGCCGGTGCTGCCGCGGCATTCTGCGCCCTGGAGTCGCCGGATGCTGCGTCGGTGGGCGTGTGGCTTCCCAATCGGGCCGAGCCCGTGCTCGACGAGGTCGTCAGCCGTCGCCACGGAGAGGTCTGCGGTGCCGCGGCCGAGCCGGATCTCACCGAAGGTGGCGACCGAGCGCCAGGTTGAAGCCCACCATCCACCACTCCTCCAGCAGCGTTGGCGCCTCGCCGCTACGGGCCGTGGCCCAGTGGGCGCGTAGGTTCCAGTCCAGGAAGGTCTGGAGATCGAGTCTCTGACGCAGACCGGCTTCGAAGGTCAGGGTCGGGAGTGCGAGGGGGCCCCCCCAGTAGTTCTCGAGGTCGAGGCGGCCGAAGCCGAGGCCAGCGGTGCCCGTGAGTGGGGCGGATGGATCGTGGCGGATCACCCCAGCGAGGCCGTAGTGAAGGTATCGAATGTCGAGGGTGCCCGTGTCCTCGGTGGCGCTCTGCAGGGGCCAGACCGTGGAGGCGGCCCAGATGCTGATTCCGAGACGGGGGCCACTCGCGTGGCGATCCCGGGCGAAGGCCTCGTAGCGACCGAGGACGAGACCGTGGACGCCGGGCTCTGGCCATACTCCGAGGAGCGCTGCCGGGCCGAGTCCCAGGCTCACGTCGGCGCCAAAGGCCGGAGGATCTACGGCATCGGGGGTCGCTGGCGCTGGCTTCTCGGGCGGCGGAGGCAGCTCTTCTGTGGCGCCGGCGACGGCGAGCAGAGCGAGGATGATCAAGATGGCTCCACTGGCAGCAACCAGGCGGTGAGGCCTGCAGTCTCGAGGCACGCTCGCCCTGCGGAGGCACCCTCGAGGTCAGCGAACAGGCCGACGATCGACCCGTCCCCGCCAGCACCGGAGAACTTGGCGCCGAGAGCACCCGCTTCGGTCAGGGCGGTGCACATGCGGGCCAGGCCAGGTGCCCGCAGTGCAGGCAGGGCCGACTCGAGGGCCCGTCTGTAGACTTCCTGGCAGGTGTTCATCGCTGCGCCCAGAGCCACGAGGTTGCCGGTCTCGACGGCGAGCGCACCGGCCTCGGCGGCGCTGGCCCACACAGAAATGGCCTCTCGCACCCCGGCGGAGGCCCCAGCAGGGTCGGCCTCGTCGAGGGCTGCGGCGTGGGCACCCTGCAGGGCAGAGAGGATGGCCGGTGTGTCGCGTGGCGTGGGGAAGGCGCCCACTACGAGGGGGAGCGTGGCCCGTGGCACGACCGTCCGGGTGTCGGGACGCTGGGCTGCCCAGCGAAAGAAGAGGGGGGTGCCCGCGGCGCAGGCGTACTGATCGAGGCGTCCGCAGGCGACGCCAACGAGGTCGTGCTCCACGGTGTAGGCCAGCTCGGCCAGCACCTCTGTGGGCAGCTGAGTCCCGCTCGCCTGCGCCAACGTGTCGAGGACAGCGAGGCAGAACGCCGCCGACGAGGAGAAGCCACGGCCCGTGGGTAGATCTGCCTGGCCAAGGAGCTCGGTTGGAACGAGCTCGATGCCCTGGCGAATCAGGCAGGCCGCCGCCGCAGGCACGAATCGGAGAGGGCCCTCCGGCCATCGCTCGGGGGGATTGTCCGCCCAAGCGTGGAGCTGTGCGAGGGGCCAGTGTCCCTCGACCAGCTGGCCGTCCAGGATGGTACGGATGCCGACCTTGTCCGTTCCACGCTCGGCGACGAGTCCAATGCCCAGCGGGAGGGGAACGGTGAGCGAGGCGCCACCAGCCCAATCACAGTGCTCACCCAAGAGGCAGATCCGACCGGGGTATCGCACACTGATGGCCACGCCGCCCCGTATCCCGGGAGGCGTCAGTAGCACTCCTTGCCGGCCCAGCTCTCGGCCTGCCTGGCACACGACGTGCTTCGAGCGTCGTCGGCGTCCCAGTAGGTGTCGTAGCAGTCCTCCACCGAGGTCCACTCACGCTTTGGGAAGGCTGTCTCCCAGTCCGTGCCACAGGCCTCGACCCACCTCGCGTATTGCTGGCACATGTCCACGCAGTCGTTGCCGCAGCTGCTGAGCGGCGCAGCCAGCGCCAGGATGAGGAGTCGTTTCATCGGACCCAGGCTTGCCCGGCTGGGGCGAGGCGTCAAGTGGGGCACGCTGACTGCCCTGGGGTCTCTGGCCCGCGCGGTCAGTTGGCGGGGATGTGAGTCACCGTGGCGAAGTCGTCGAAGGGGCATGCCGACACATCGCCTGTGCCGGCACCGGTCAAGGTGTCGAACTCATAGGTCGCGCTGCCCACAGCGTCCCAACACTGGGTCGCCGTGACCTCGAGACCGAGCTCCGTCTCCAGGTTGCCGCCCGACCACACACCATCCCCGCGTCCGGGCTCCCCAGCCGTCCAGCGACTCCGCACCTCGAGGAGCTCATCGAGAGGTTCCTCCCCCTCGAAGACATCGATGGCGGTGCGGAACTCGAAGTCTCCGGCGGTTCCGTCGAACCAATACCAGTACTGGCCGTCGACGGTGTCGTCTTCGGCGGAGCTCCGGACCGCATCGAGGTCCACCAGGAGCTCCTTGGCCACGCGGTGGTCGTAGTCGACGATCAGGGCGCCCGTCCAGACCGTGTCCACCACCGACGCCAGGGCGTCGTAGTCCCAGACGAAGGCACCATCACCCTCGGCCACACTGTCCCCCGCGAAGTGGCTCCCGTAGAAGAAGGTGGTGTGGACATCACTGCCCGTCTCGCCGATGCCGAAAGACCAGTCATAGGCGCCACGACCCTCTCGGGTCATCGTCATGCTGATGGAGAATTCGGGATGACTGGGGTGTGGAAAGGGTCCCCATGTGCGTCGGTCGTTCGTCCGCTCAGTCGGGGCCAACATGCGCACCGTGTCCACGATCAACAGCAGATCGTCGACCATGAGGTTGAACGACTGAGCCGTCGCCACCGACCAGATCAGGAGATCCGGAGCATCGAGAGGGAGGTTGTCGTAGGCGGGCAGGCCCTGGTTGTCGCCCCCCGGGTCAGTGGTGAGGTCGACCTCGTGGCGGTCCTTGCTCGGCAAGGCCTCGAGGAATGCTCGGTCCGACGCGAAGATCTCGTTGGACACGGGGTCGGCGCAGGCCGAGAGCGTGCCGCCGAGGATCAGAAACGGGAGGAGGGCTCGGGTCATGATGCGCCTCAGAAACGATAGCCGACGGAGAACACGGCCTCGGTGAAACCGAGACCGAGATCTGCACCGTCGAGGCGGTAGGGGAGGTAGTGGCCGCGGAGCTCGAGATCGACGACGTAGGGCTGGGCGTGCAACCCCAGCCAGCCCACCACACCAGGAGCCACGGTGAAGAGGTCCTGGTCGGACACGTCCTGACCTGGGAAGCGGCGGCGGATGTAGGTGGTGGCGAGGCGAGCCCCCACCCCGGCCTGAAGCCGCCTCGGCGGTGTGGCGATGCCACCTGACGCACCGATGCTGGAGCCAGACAGAGCCACGGGGATGCTGTAGCTGAGCTCATCGAGCTGCAGTGCGCCTTCTGCCGAGAGCAACAGCGCGTCGGCACTCAGCCATGGCCCTGCGCGCCAGGTCCAGCGTGCCTGGGCGGCGACCATGCCGGCAGCCGGGAAGTAGCCCTCCGAGATCCGTTCGTCGGTGAACCTGCGTGCGCCGATGCCGGCTGACAGGCTCAGATCCGGGCGTCTGGCACGCCGAATGGCGCGGTCGATGGAGCCCTTCGCGGCGTCGTCTTCGTACTCCATGCTCGCGAAGGCGGAGCCTCCCAGGGTCACGGGCGTGCGTCCGTCGAGGTCGACCTCCGCAACCTCGAGGTGGGTGGGGTAGCGCTGCTGGACCAGGTAGCTGCCGGGTGGCAGGAAGATCTCTCGTGGGCCCTCGCCGGTGACCTCGATCTCGGCCACGAAGCGCCGCAGGCTCTGGTCGAAGAGGGCGTAGCGGCCCACCATGCCCGAGGGGAAGACCAACGGAGCGGCCCCGTCGTTGAGGTCGGCGAGAACCACGTCACCGCGCCCCTGGAGCTCCCACGAGAAGGTGGGGTGTTGGGTGCGGCGAGAGCTCGACGTTCGGAAGACCGTCTCCCGGTACACGTAGCGGTAGGCCTCGGACAGGGTGACCATGCGGTCTCCGTCGTCGTCGGCGGCACCGGTGAGTGCGCTGGCCAGAAAGTGGGTGAAGTAAGAGCCGCCGATCTCGTCGGACTCCTGACTGGCCTCGTCTGCGGCTGAGCTGGTGATGATCACCTGGCCGTGGGCGTCGATGCGTTCGCCCAGATCGAAGACGAACGACGGTGCGCGTGTTGCGCCCTTTTCCCGCGTCATGGCACCGCTCTGGCATGCGTCGAGGAGCGCGATGCGCACGTCGGCCCCGCTCTTGGCGAGCAGCTGTTCGAGCTCGTCGTACCGGAGCCAGTGCTGGCCGAGGTGAAGCTCACGGTCGTCGGCGTGTCCCGAGTAGTAGAAGACGACCACCGTCTGGTCACCTCGTGCCTTTGCCGTCGCGACCGCGTCGTTCACGTCAACCAGGGCGTGCAGTACCTGGCTGCGGGTGCCTCCTCGGATGAGTCGTGCGTGCTCCGGTGAGATTCCACCGAGCTCGGTGAGGAGACCGTGGATCTTCTCGGCGTCCTCCTCTGCGAACACGAGGGGCTCGGTCTCCTGGTGGCCCTCATTGTTGCCCACGACCACGGTGAAGCGGGCCACGCCCGCCAGAACAGCGCCGGTCGCGAGCAGCATCGCGAGCATCAGGGGGCGCGCTCCACCACCACGAGATCGACGTCGAGGCGGTCCTGGGCCAACGCCTCGAGGGCGTCGAGGCCTCCCTCGCCGTAGGTACCCTCGGCCATGGTGATGGCCTCGTCCACGTCCTCCACCCCGAAGACCGCCAGGTATGCCTCGGGTCCCGGCGCATCGTCGAGGCGGAGGCTGCCATCGAGGAGCACGGTCTCGTCGGGGTCGATGGCCATGGCTTCTGTGCCCTGCGCGGGCCAGTAGACCGCCACGCGCCCGGTGCCGTCGATGCCCAGCAACACCAGGGTGTCGAAGCCCTGGGCCGTCGCGGTGAACTGGATCTGGTCGCCCGCCCGCACCCGCGTCGCCGGTCCTCCCTCCGTGACCACGCCTTCCTGCAGCACCAGGAAGTCGATGTGCGCGGAGGTCTCATCGCCCTTGAGCCGCTCCGTGGGTGTCTGCACCATGATGAGCGCCAGCGCAGCCGCTGCGAGGGGAGCCAGCACCATCCACCAAGACCGGCGGCTGGGCGCTGCTGGGCGTTCCGAGGGTGTGCCGGGCTGGTCCTGTTCGATGCGGACTGCACGAGCCCGCAGGATCTCGTAGTCGAAGGGGGCCACCGCAGCGCGTGAAGCCTCGAAGGCCTCAGCGCTCACGGGGTCCACGGCCCCTTCGAGCTCGCCGGTAGCGCGGCGGCCGAGCTCCAGCAGAGAGAGGCGGCTGCCATCGTTGGGGGTGAAGAGGGTGGTCATGGCATGCCCCACGAGCTGGCCGCCATGAGCAACAGGACCGCGGGTGCCGCCATCGCGTGGCGACGGTCCATGGTGAGCTGCCGGTTGGCGCGCTTGAGGAAGTGACGGAGTCGCTTGCGCAAGGTCGGGACGCTGAGCCCGACGAGCTTGGCGGTCTGCTCCCGCGTCATGTCGTCGAAGTAGAGATGGATGACGATCGCGCGCGTCTGCGCGTCGCAATCGGCCAGCAGTGACCGCACCATCTCCGCCTCCAGCGTGGGCTTCTGCCAGGAGATGCCCTCTCCGACCACGTCGTGGGTTCGATTGTCGAGCTTGTGCTGGCGACCCTTGCGGTTGCGGAGCTGGTTGAGCGACCAGTTCGTGCTGATCCGGTACATCCAGGTCAGGGCAGAGCTCTCGCCGCGGAACTGATCCCAGTGCACGATGACCCGGGCGAAGGTCTCCTGGACCGCGTCCTGGGCGAGCTCGTCGGAGCCCAAGATGTTGCGCGCCCGGTGGAAGACCACGTGGGCGTAGCGCTCGTAGAGTTCGGAGATCTCGGTCTCTGTGGGTGGCATCAACACAGGGT